>NZ_JASDCY010000012.1:0-54930 GCF_030407675.1 Kocuria sp. APC 4018
GGATACCCCAGCCGAGCGTCTGCGTGATCTACTGACAACCACATAACCATCAGGTGTTGCGAGGACCCCTAGAAACCGCCCGGGCAGGAGGGGCGCCATGGGGAGAGGGCCGGAGCCCAGGCCGGGGTGGTCAGTTGTGGCGCTCGGCCTCGGCCAGTCGCTCCTGACGCAGACCGTGGGCACGCTCCAGAAGGTCGTGGTAGCGGGCCTCGGACTCGATGAGCTCGTCCCGGTACTTGGCCTTCACGGTGGGCAGCTGCTCGCGGTACTTCTTCATCTTCTCGGCCGCCTTGGTCCGCTCCTCCACGGGCGCCGACTCCGGCATCTCGAGGTAGCGCTCCGACCAGTCGCGTGCACCGTTGATGATCCGCACCGCGCGGCCCTTGGGGCTGAGCAGGGACGCCAGGACCGTGAGGACCAGAACGCCCACGATCACGGCCAGGGAGAACCCTGTGGTCACCTCGACCACGTGCACCGGCTCGCCGTCGTTGATGAACGGCAGGGTGTTCTCGTGCAGTGCGTGCAGGATGAGCTTCACGCCGATGAAGCCCAGGATGATGGCCAGACCCCACGAGAGGTAGATGAGCCGGTCCAGCAGACCGTCGATCAGGAAGTACAGCTGGCGCAGGCCCATGAGGGAGAACGCCGTGGCAGTGAAGACGATGTAGGTCTCCTGGGTCAGACCGAAGATCGCCGGGATCGAGTCCAGCGCGAACATGATGTCCGTGAGGCCGATCGCGACCATGACCAGCAGCATGGGCGTCATCACGCGCTTGCCGTCGACCTGGGTGAAGAGCTTGTCGCCGTCGTACTCGTCCGTGGTCTTGAGGAAGCGCTTGGCCAGCCGGACCATGATGTTGTTGGCGTCGTCGTCCTCCGCGGAGTCCGTGACCTCACCCTTGACCAGGTTGCCGGCGGTGTAGATGAGGAAGAGGCCGAACACGTAGAACAGTGCGGACCAGCGGTTGATGGCCGCCGCGCCCACGAAGATGAACACCGTGCGGGCGATCAGCGCCACCACGATGCCGAACAGCAGGACCTTCTGCTGGTCCGCCCGGGGCACCTTGAAGGACGCCATGATGATGAGGAACACGAAGAGGTTGTCCACGGACAGCGCCTGCTCCGTGACGAAGCCGGCGTAGTACTCCGCAGCGTAGGTGGGCCCGTCCCAGAAGAGGATCAGCAGCCCGAACAGCAGGGCCAGGGATACGTACAGCCCCGTCCACATGGCCGCTTCCTTGACGGTCGGCTCGTGCGGCTTGCGGGCGTGGAAGATGAAGTCGTAGGCCAGCAGCCCCACGATCAGTGCAATGGTGAGACCCCACTGCAGACTGGAGATGTCCACGGGTACCCCTTAGGTGAGAAGACGACAGGGAACAACCCGGGTGCGGGCCGTACAGGACCGCCAGTTTACCCGACCCCCTGGTGTGGCCAGGAGGGACGTGGCCCCGCTCACGCGTGGCCGGCGTCCTTCATGCGCCGCAGCTCCTTCTTGAGGTCCGCGATCTCGTCCCGGAGCCGCCCGGCCAGCTCGAACTTGAGCTCCGCGGCGGCATTGCGCATCTGCTCGCTGAGGTCCTCGATGAGCTGGACGAGGTCCTCCGCGGGCGCCGCGGCCACCCCGTCCCGCAGCAGCTTGGACTCCGCGGCGGCCGCCGCCTGGTCCTTCTCGGAGTTCTTCCCCTTGCCGCCCTTGACGGGGGCGGTGTGGTTGTTGGCCGCGGAGCGCTGGGCCAGCAGGGTCCTGGTGTCCTCGTCCTCGCGGGCCAGCTGGTCCGTGATGTCCGCGATCTTCTTGCGCAGGGGCTGGGGGTCGATCCCGTGCTCCGTGTTGTAGGCGACCTGGATCTCGCGGCGGCGGTTGGTCTCCTCGATGGCCACGTCCATGGAGCGCGTGATCTTGTCCGCGTACATGTGGACCTCGCCGGAGACGTTGCGGGCGGCACGGCCGATCGTCTGGATCAGGGACGTGGTGGAGCGCAGGAAGCCCTCCTTGTCCGCGTCCAGGATGGCCACCAGGGACACCTCGGGGAGGTCCAGGCCCTCACGCAGCAGGTTGATGCCCACGAGGACGTCGAACGTGCCCATGCGCAGCTCGCGCAGCAGCTCCACACGACGCAGGGTGTCCACGTCCGAGTGCAGGTACTGCACCTTGACCCCGTGCTCCATGAGGTACTCGGTGAGGTCCTCGGCCATGCGCTTGGTCAGGGTGGTCACCAGGACACGCTCGTCCCGCTCCACGCGCAGCTCGATCTGCTCCAGGAGGTCGTCGATCTGGCCCTTGGTGGGCTTCACGACCACCTGCGGGTCCACCAGCCCCGTGGGCCGGATGATCTGCTCCACCACCGAGTCCACCTTGGACATCTCGTACGGACCGGGGGTGGCGGACATGTACATGGTCTGCCCGATCCGCTCCAGGAACTCGTCCCACTTCAGCGGGCGGTTGTCCATGGCGGAGGGCAGCCGGAAGCCGTGGTCCACCAGGGTGCGCTTGCGGGACATGTCCCCCTCGTACATGCCGCCGATCTGGGGCACGGTCACGTGGGACTCGTCGATGATCAGCAGGAAGTCGTCCGGGAAGTAGTCCAGCAGACAGTGGGGGGCGGACCCGCGCGGGCGGCCGTCGATGTGCAGCGAGTAGTTCTCGATGCCGTTGCAGTAGCCCATCTGCTCCATCATCTCGAGGTCGTACTGGGTGCGCATGCGCAGCCGCTGGGCCTCCACGAGCTTGTTCTGGGACTCGAGCTCCTGCAGCCGCTCCTGCAGCTCGTTCTGGATGGACTCGATGGCCGTGGCCATCCGTTCCGCACCGGCCACGTAGTGGGAGGCCGGGAACACGTACATCTCCTGCTCCTCGTTGATGACCTCCCCGGTGAGCGGGTGCAGGGTGTAGATGGCCTCGATCTCGTCCCCGAAGAACTCGATGCGCAGGGCGTTCTCCTCGTACATGGGGATGATCTCCACGGTGTCCCCCCGCACGCGGAACGTGCCGCGGTGGAAGTCGACGTCGTTGCGCACGTACTGCATGTTCACGAACTGGCGCAGCAGGGCGTCCCGGTCCATCTCCTGGCCCACGGCCAGGGTGACCATCTGCTTGACGTACTCCTCGGGCGTGCCCAGGCCGTAGATGCAGGACACGGTGGAGACCACCACGGTGTCCCGGCGGGTCAGCAGCGCGTTGGTGGCGGAGTGCCGCAGCCGCTCCACCTCCTCGTTGATGGAGGAGTCCTTCTCGATGAAGGTGTCCGTCTGCGGGACGTAGGCCTCGGGCTGGTAGTAGTCGTAGTAGGAGACGAAGTACTCCACCGCGTTGTTCGGCAGCAGCTCCCGCAGCTCGTTGGCCAGCTGCGCCGCGAGCGTCTTGTTCTGCACGAGCAGCAGCGTGGGCCGCTGCACGGCCTCGATCAGCCAGGCCGCCGTGGCGGACTTGCCGGTGCCCGTGGCGCCCATGAGCACCACGTCCTTCTCCCCGCCCTGGATCCGCTCCGAGAGCTCCGCAATGGCCTTGGGCTGGTCCCCGGCGGGCTGGAACTCGGACACGACCTCGAACGGCGCGACCACACGGTTGATCTTCTGGGCGAGCGACATGGCACCAGGCTACGCGGGCCCTCCGACACGCACGACGACGCCGCAGGGCCGCCCGGGTGCCCCACCGCACCCGGGCGTGCACCACAGGTCGGGCTCCACCGGTCGGGCCCACCACGTTGGCCCGGCTTACCCCTGGCCACGGCGGGTCAGCGGCGACCGCGGTGCGGTTCCCGGCTCAGCCCGTCTGCTCCGCCCACCACCCGTGCACCTGGCGCACGAGGTCCTCACGCGTACCGGAGTTGTCGAACACCGTGGTGGCCACGGCGCGGCGCTGCGCGTCCGAGGCCTGGGCGGCGATGCGGCGTCGTGCGTCGTCCGGGTCCATGCCGCGGTCGGCGACCATGCGCCGGACCCGCTCGGCCTCGGGGGCCTCGACCACCAGCACGCGGTCCATGTCCGCGTGCTGGCCGGTCTCCACGAGCAGCGGGATGTCTTGCACGAGCACGCCCCCCGGCGGGACGGCGGCCGCGAGCCGCGCGGCCTCGGCCCGCACCAGGGGGTGCATGATGGCGTTGAGCTCCGCGAGCCGGGCCTCGTCCGCGAACACGATCCCCGCCAGCGCCGCGCGGTCCAGGCGCCCGGTGGCCGCATCCACCACGGTGTCCCCGAAGTGCCCGACCACGGCCTCGTAGCCGGCTTCTCCCGGTTCCTGCAGCCGGCGCGCGATCGCGTCCGCGTCCACGACCACAGCCCCGAGGTCCGCCAGGCAGCGGGACACGGTCGACTTCCCGGAGGCGATGCCTCCCGTGAGGCCCACGCGCAGCACGTCAGTGCGCCCTGGGCGTGCGAACGGTGTCGTCATCGTCAGCGGCCTCCTTCGGCTCGTCCTCGTCGAGGACCGGGCGGACGGCGTCCTCCCAGATCTCCCGCACCTGCTCGCGGACCCGCTCGACGCCGTCGTCGTTGACGATCACGCGGTCGGCGACCTCACGGGTCTCGTCGTCCGACGGGGCCTGGTCCACGATCTCCCACGCGACGTCCGCGGGCACGCCCTCGTCACGGCGCAGGCGCTGCACGCGCTCCTCCGCCGGGGCCGCGACCGCGACCACGAGGTCGAAGCGGTCTCGCTGCTCGGTCTCCAGGGGGTCCCGCAGCACCTGGACCACCACGCGGTCGGGCCCGGCTTCCCGGGCACGACGCCGCGCGGACTCCCGCATGTGCGGCAGCAGCAGCTCGTGGGCGCGGGCCCGGACGGTGTCGTTGCCCGCCATCAGCTCGTCCAGTGCCTCCATGGTGTCCGCGGCGCCCGCCCCGGGCCCCGTGGGCAGCTGCTCCCCGAAGATCCGGTCCACCTCCGCGCGCGTCTGCGTACCGGGTTCGAGCAGCTCCTGCCACATCTGCACGCTGTCGAGCATGGCCGCTCCGAGCTCCTCGAACGCGTGCGCGGCGGTGCGCTTGCCCGCCGAGGCGCCGCCCGTGAGGGCGAGCTGGAAGACCGGGCGCCCCTCCTGCTCGCGCTGCCAGTGCCACGTGCGAGGCTGGTGGGTGTCGTTCTCCGGTTCCGTGCCCACCTCGTACTCGGGACGGATCACGTACTCGGACACCACTGAGGTGTCCTCCTGCGCCCGACGGTGGTACTCCTCCGCGGGCAGGACGCGCTTCCACTGCCGGGTGCGCATGGGCTTGGCCGTGCCCGCGTCCTGGCGCAGGGCCTGCAGCAGCATGACCGCCTGCAGCACCACGAGCAGCATCACGGGCGCCCCGATCACGATGATCACTTCCTCCAGGGCGTTGAGCCCGTTCTCACCCGAGGTGATCAGAATGGCGGTGCACACGGCCCCGACCGCCAGTGTCCAGAAGATGCGCTGCCGCCGCGGCGCCTCGTCCTCGTGCCCGTTGGCCATGGCGTCCATGACCAGAGCACCGGAGTCGATCGAGGTGATGAAGAAGATCGTGATCACGACCAGGGCCACGAGCGCAGTGACCCCGAAGAACGGCATCGACTGCAGGAACTGGAAGAGCGCAGCCTCCGCGTTGCCCTGCGTCACGATCGTCTCCGTGAGACTGCCCTCGGTTCCGGGGGCCCGGTCCACGCGGATCGCGTTGTAGCCGTAGATGCCCATCCAGACGACCACGAACGCGGACGGCACGCCCAGCACACCCACCACGAACTGGCGGATGGTGCGCCCCCGGGAGATCTTGGCCACGAACATTCCCACGAACGGCGCCCACGTGACGGTCCACGCCCAGTAGAACACCGTCCAGTCACCGGACCACTGACCGCCCCCGAAGGTGTCGTTGAAGAACGCCAGCGTGGGCAGCTGGTTGACGTAGCTTCCCGCGGACTCCACGATCGCGCGCATCGTGTCCATGCTGGCACCGGCCATGAGCACGAACAGCATGAGCGCGACCGCCAGGATGATGTTGCCGTACGAGAGCCGCTTCACGCCCTTCTCCATGCCCGCGAGCACGGAGGCCAGCCCCACCGCGGTGATGACCGCGATGATCGCCGCCTGGATCCAGCCGGCCACGGGGATCCCGTACACGTAGCTCAGCCCGCTGTTGATCTGCAGGGCCCCCAGGCCCACGGACACCGCCAGGCCGAACACGGTGGCCACGATGGAGAGGACGTCGATGGCCTTGCCCCACGGGCCGTGGATGCCGTCCCCGAGCAGGGGGTGGAACGCGGAGGAGACCCGCGGGGGCAGCTTCCGCTTGTACGTGAAGTAGCCGAATGCCAGACCGGGCACGGCCAGAATGGCCCACATGTGGAGACCGAAGTGGAAGTTGGCGATGTTCAGGGCCTCCACGGCGGCCTGGTCGGACCCGGGCTCCGTGCCGTACATGGGCGGGTTGGCGTAGTGGTTGATGGGCTCGGCCACGCCCCAGAACATGAGCACGGCACCCACCCCCGCGGCGAACAGCATGCCGAACCAGGTGAGTCCCGAGTACGCGGGCGCGGAGTCGTCGTCGCCCAGCCGGACCCTGCCGTAGCGGCTGACGGCCAGGCCCAGGGCGAAGATCACCAGGGAGGTCACGCTGAACGTGTAGAACCAGCCCGTCTCGTAGCGCAGCACGTGGGCCACCGCCCCGAAGACGCCGTGCACGGGCTCCGGGAAGAGCCCCATGGCCACCGTGAAGACGACGACGAGTGCGGCTGAGGCGAAGAAGATGGAGGGCGTGGTGCGCAGCCCGAGACGGTCGTGGAGGCGGTTGAGCACGGAGCGGCACTTTCAGTTGGTGGTCGGAACGCACTGGGCCACCGCGTCGGCGGCCCAGCCCACTGTAGCGGCCCCCGGCTCCCGGGCACGGCAGCACTCTGCCCCGATTCCGCGCGGGACCGCCCACCGAGAGGGATGCGCTCGCGGCGACCACCCCGAACACGCACGCGACGCGACCACCCCCGGCAGGCACGCCACGCGACCCGGTGCAAGAGCCCGTGCCCGGTCTCCCTAGACTGGGAGGATGTCCTCCCATCCGATCCCGGAGCGCCCCGGGGCCGAACAGGCCACCCAGGTCTCCTACACGATCCTGCGGTCCGGAGCGGCGCACACCGCGGAGCTCGAGATCAGGAAGTCACGGTTCCTCGCCGTGCTCGCCCGCGTGGACTCCGAGGACGCGGCCCGTGCGGCCATAGCCGAGGTCACGGCGCAGCACAGGGACGCCCGCCACCACTGCACCGCGTTCGTGCTGGGGCCCACGCGGGACACCACACGTTCCTCGGACGACGGGGAGCCCGCAGGCACCGCGGGCATCCCCATGCTGCAGACCCTCACGCAGTTCGCGACCCCGCAGCAGCGGATTGCGCAGGAGGCGGGAGACCTCTCGGACGTGTGCGCCGTGGTGGTCCGCTGGTTCGGCGGCGTGAAGCTCGGCGCGGGAGGTCTGGTGCGCGCCTACTCCGGGGCCGTCACGGCCGCTCTCGAGACCGCTCCCCTGGCCCGCAGGCTCCGCTGCCGGGAACTGAGCGTGACCGCACCGCACCCCGAGGTCGGGCGGATCGAGGCCGAGCTGCGGTCCCAGGACTACACCATGCTCCCCACCGGCTACGACGCCGCCCGCGCCACCCTGCACCTGCTCGTGCCAGACCACCCTGCCCAGATCGCACGGGCCCACGAGGACCTGGCCGCGGCGACCTCCGGTCACGCGGAGGTGGCAGAGGGAGCCATCCGGTGGCAGGACGTGCCCCTGGGCTGACCGGGCGGACATGCGAAAGGTCCCGCACCCCGGATGGGGTGCGGGACCTTTCTCACGGGCGGGTTTCCCTCACGAGATCACCCACACGCTCGACTCAGTGGCCGGTGAGCTTCTCGCGCAGAGCGGCGAGGGCCTCGTCGGACGCCAGCGTGCCGGAGTCCTCGGCCGGGGCCTCGGACGAGTAGCTCGTGGGGCCGGAGGAGTGGCTCTGCGACGGGCTGGACGAGGAGGAGGACGACGAGGACGACGTGGTCGCGGCCTCGGCATCGTCCTGGATGTGCTTGCGCACCTGCTCCTTGTGCGCCTCCCACCGGGACTGGGCCTGAGCGTACTGCTCCTCCCACGCGGCGCGCTGCTCCTCGTAGCCCTCGATCCACTCGTTGGTCTCGGGATCGAAGCCCTCGGGGTACTTGTAGTTGCCCTGCTCGTCGTACTCCGCGGCCATGCCGTACTGGGCGGGATCGAACTCGGTGGACTCCGGGTCCACGCCCTCGTTCGCCTGCTTCAGGGACAGCGAGATGCGGCGGCGCTCCAGGTCGATGTCGATGACCTTGACGAACAGCTCCTCGTTGACGGAGACGACCTGCTCGGCCATGTCCACGTGGCGCTGGGCCAGCTCGGAGATGTGCACCAGGCCCTCGATGCCGTCCTCGACGCGCACGAACGCACCGAACGGAACCAGCTTGGTGACCTTGCCCGGCACGACCTGACCCAGGGCGTGGGTGCGGGCGAACAGCTGCCAGGGATCCTCCTGGGTGGCCTTGAGGGACAGGGACACGCGCTCGCGGTCCATGTCCACGTCCAGGACCTCCACGGTGACTTCCTGACCGACCTCGACGACCTCGGAGGGGTGGTCGATGTGCTTCCAGGACAGCTCGGAGACGTGCACGAGGCCGTCCACGCCACCCAGGTCCACGAACGCACCGAAGTTGACGATCGAGGACACGGTGCCCGTGCGGACCTGGCCCTTCTGCAGCTGCTGCAGGAAGTTGGCGCGGACCTCGGACTGGGTCTGCTCGAGCCATGCACGGCGGGACAGCACCACGTTGTTACGGTTCTTGTCCAGCTCGATGATCTTGGCCTCGAGCTGCTGGCCGATGTACGGCGCGAGGTCGCGGACGCGACGCATCTCCACGAGGGAGGCCGGCAGGAAGCCGCGCAGGCCGATGTCCAGGATGAGACCACCCTTGACGACCTCGATGACGGTACCGGTGACGACGCCGTCGTCCTCCTTGACCTTCTCGATGTCGCCCCAGGCGCGCTCGTACTGGGCGCGCTTCTTGGACAGGATCAGGCGACCTTCCTTGTCCTCCTTGGTGAGGACCAGAGCCTCCACCTCGTCACCCACGGCCACGACATCGTCGGGGTTGATGTCGTGCTTGATGGACAGCTCGCGAGAGGGGATGACACCTTCGGTCTTGTACCCGATGTCCAGGAGGACCTCGTCGCGGTCGACCTTGACGACGGTGCCTTCCACGAGGTCGCCGTCGTTGAAGTACTTGATGGTCGCGTCGACAGCGGCGAGGAAGTCCTCTTCGGTTCCGATGTCGTTGACGGCGACCTGCTGGGTGGTGGTGGTCATGTAGTAGGGACTCCGATGGAATTGGTGTGATGGATTGTCACTTCCGCACCCGCGCCGCGAGGGCACGGCGGAGCGGAAGAGTAGAACTTGGTGTGGGCGTGCGAAAACACGCACCGTACCAGTCTAGTGCCCGGCAGGTGCGTGTTCAAGCGGCTGAGAGTCAGAACGGGGAGATGCAGTACGGGTCCGCCGTGGTGGTCATCAGGTCCTGGAGGTCCCGCAGCGCGTCGTCGTCCCGCACCCGCAGCAGACCCGCCTGGTGCAGCGTGGACGCCTTGACCGCGCCCAGGTAGAGGGAGCCCAGCAGGTCCACGGTCAGCGCGGCGTCGACCCCCTCCGGCAGCTCGACCTCCGGCATGGACGCGCCCGCCCGGTCGCTCTCGGTCCGGGGCCGGTCCCCCACCCGCGCCACGCGGGTCTCCCCGTCCGTGGTGTCGATCTCGTAGATCCCGTCCGCGAATCCCAGCGAGTCCACGATGGACAGAGTCATCTTGCGGTGCGCGGTGTAGTGACGGGCGGACAGCGCGGCCACGGGGTCCAGGACCCGCAGCCACACCCGGTCCGCGCGCTTGTGCACGGTGTACGCGGACATGTCCACCATGCCCCACATCAGGGGGTCCTCGATGGGTGCCGACTTGTAGCGCACCTCGGTGACGAGGTCCAGGTTGCACAGGAACTCCCACAGGGCGATCTGCGCCTGGGAGTCCGCGCCCACCAGGTCAACGACCTCAAGGGTTCCCTCGTAGCCCTGGGTGGGCAGGAACTTGTAGCTCACGTAGCCGTCCGGCCGGCCCTGCTCGTCGTAGTGCACGGCGGTGCGCAGCTCGGGCTCGGCGGCGCCGCGGTGCCAGTTCCACTGCCCCGAGACGTAGTCCCACCACTTCACAGTGCGCCGCAGCGAACCGGCGGTGGAACGGTGGAAGCGCTCGAAGATCTGCGGGGCCAGCTCGGCAACGGCCAGGTTGTCGGCCATCTCCACCGTCCCCACGGTGGGGGCCTTGAGCTGGAGCCGGGAGTGCGCGTCCACCGTGACCTCGGCGTTGAACGTGGCGGCACCGAATCCGAACCGGCCGTAGATCGTGGCCTCGGAGGCGGTCAGCGCCGCCACCGGGAACCCGGCCTCGTGCGCCTCGGTGAGGTCCTGCGTCATGAGGCGGCGCAGCAGACCCCGCCGGGCGTGGGTGGGTCGCACGGTGACCTCGGAAATCAGCCACGCCGGGATGCTGCGGCCCTCGCCCAGCGTCAGCTCGGAGTCCCACGAGCAGAACGTGGCCACGGGACGCTCCGCACCCAGGGCCGCGGGGGGCACGGGATCCGCCGTGTACACGGAGCGCAGCCGGGTGCCCGCCTCCCGCAGGGAGCGCAGGATCCGCCGGGTGGCCTCGTCGGTGGGCTCGGCGTCGTGGAACCCCTGGTACACCGCGCGGTTCCACTGCACGGCCTCGGGGTTGTCCGCGAGCGAGCCCTCGGTCACGGAGAACCGCCGCAGCCGGTAGGTGTTGCCCCGTGCGGTGTGGGTGATCTCGGCGGGCTGGTCCTGAGGGGGTGTCGTGCTCATCGTGCTCCTTCGTTCCGTGCACCGGCCCCGGGCTCCTCCCACAACGGGGAGGAACCGTTCGGGGCCGCAGGGGGTGGGGGTGCTGTGCCCGGCAGCCGGTCCGGGCTGCCGGGCCGTTCGCGGGGGCGGGGTCAGTGCGCCGCCTGGTGCCACGTGGGCCCGGTGCCCACGTTCACATCCAGCGGCACCGTGAGATCGGCCGCGCCGGCCATCTCGGTGCGCAAGATTTTCTCCACGGCGTCCTTCTCGCCGGGGGCCACCTCCACGATGAGCTCGTCGTGGACCTGCAGCAGAACGCGGGAGCGGAGCTCACCGTCTCGCAGCGCCCGGTCCACACCGATCATCGCCTTCTTGATGATGTCCGCAGCGGACCCCTGGATGGGAGCGTTCAGGGCCATGCGCTCCGCGGCCTGGCGGGCCTGCCGGTTGTCGCTCGTGAGGTCCGGGAGGTAGCGCCGGCGGCCGTCGATGGTCTCGGTGTAGCCCTTGGAACGGGCCTCTTCCACGACGCCGCGCAGGAAGTCCCGCACGCCCCCGAAGCGCTCGAAGTAGCCGCTCATCATGGTCCGGGCCTCGTCCACACCGATGTTCAGCTGCTGGGAGAGTCCGTAGGAGCTCAGTCCGTAGACCAACCCGTAGCTCATGGCCTTGACCTTGGATCGCATCTGCGGGGTGACGTCCCCGGGGGCCACGTCGAAGACGCGGGAGCCCACGAACCGGTGCAGGTCCTCACCGCCCCGGAAGGCCTCGATCAGCCCCTCGTCCCCGGACAGGTGCGCCATGATGCGCATCTCGATCTGGGAGTAGTCCGCGGTCATCAGGCACTCGAAAGGACCCGTGGCGTCCTCCCCCACCACGAAGACGTCTCGGATGCGCTGGCCCTGCTCGGTGCGCACCGGGATGTTCTGCAGGTTGGGGCCCGTGGAGGAGAGCCGCCCGGTGGCCGCCACGGTCTGCTGGTAGGTGGTGTGGATGCGGCCGTCGTTCGCGATCGCGTCCCGAAGCCCCGCCACGATCTGCTTGAGCTTGGAGTACTCGCGCCAGTGCATCAGGGCCACCAGGAACCGGGAGCCGGGGGTGTCCGGGGAGACCTTGCCGATCAGGTCCGCCACGGCGGCGGCGTCCGTGGTGTAGCCGGTCTTGGTCTTCTTGGTCTTGGGCAGTCCCAGCTCGTCGAACATCACGGCCTGCAGCTGCTTGGTGGAGCCCAGGTTGACCTCGTGGTCGAGCTGCGCCTGGGCCTGCTCGAACGCCTGGTCGATGGGGTGCTGGAGGTCCTCGAACAGGGCGTCGATCCCCGGCCGGTCCATCGCGATCCCGGTGGCCTCCATGCGCGCGAGGATCACCGCGAGCGGCATCTCGAGCTCGGTGAGCAGCCCGAGCTGCCCGTCCGCCTCCAGCAGCCCGCGCAGGTGCGCGCTGAGGTCGCGGCACGCGCGACCGAGGGTGGCCTCGCGCACCAGCACCGCCTCGCTCACGCCAACGAGCTCGTCCTCCTCGTCCAGGGCGAGCTCGGTCTGCCCGTGCGCATCCCCGGCGGTGTCCTCCGCCGCGGGCACCTCGACCTCGAGGTGCTGGGCCAGCTGGGCCTCCAGCTCGTAGGAGCGCAGCGCCGGCCGGACCAGGTAGCCCGAGAGCTGGACGTCGTCCACGGCCCCCGCGAGGTCGATGCCGCGCTGGATCAGCCCGTGGTAAAGGTCCTTGAGGCCGTCCACGACCTTGGGGGCCGCGGCGTCCCCGAGCCAGGACTCCACGACGTGCGTGAGGTCCTCGTCCGCCGCTACGAGATCGACCGCGGCGCCCGTGTCCCCGGTGAGCACGAGCGTGGTGACCTCTTCCCCGCTGAGCGCCTTGGGGTCCGGGGACAGCCGGCGCACGACCACGGGCACACCGTCCTCCTGCACGGCCAGCCAGTCGGCGAACTCCTGGGCGGTGCGCACCACCGTGATGTCCGTGACGGGGGCGAGAACGGCGGCGTCGTCCGCGGGAACGTCCCCGCCGAAGGCATCCAGCAGGCGTCCGCGCAGCTGGGAACCGAACTCGAGCTCGTCGAAGACCTCGCCCACGCGCTCGGCGTCGGCCCGCGGCAGCACTGCGGTGGACAGGTCGATGTCCAGGGGCAGGTCCGTGACCAGCCGGTTGAGCTTGCGGTTGCGCCGCACGAGCTCCTCGTTCTCGCGCAGGGCCTCCCCCTTCTTGCCGGTGATCTGCCCGGCGTGCTCCAGCAGGGACTCCACGGGGCCGTAGGCGGTGATCCACTTGGCAGCGAAGCCGGGGCCCACCCCCGGGACACCCGGGAGGTTGTCCGCGGTCTCCCCCGTGAGCGCGGCGAGATCGGGGTAGTTCTGGGGTGCCACCTTGTACTTCTCGAAGACGGCGGCCGCGTCCATGCGCCGCAGGTCCGAGGGTGTGCGGCCGGGGTAGACCACGTTCACGTGGTCCGTGATCATCTGGAACGCGTCCCGGTCCCCGGAGAACACGAGGACCTCGAAGTCGTCCGCAGCGGCGCGGGAGGCCAGCGTGGCCAGGACGTCGTCCGCCTCGTAGCCCTCCATGGTGACGATCGGAACGCCCAGCGCCTCCAGGACGCGCTGGATGTTGGGAACCTGGCCGTGGAACTCCTCGGGGGTCTCGTCGCGGCCGCCCTTGTACTCCCCGTACTCCTGGGAGCGCAGCGTGGGGCCCTCGAGGTCGAAGGAGACCACCAGGTGCGTGGGCTTCTCCTCGCGCACCAGCTTGACCATGGTGTTCACGAAGCCGTAGACGCCCTCCGTGTGCACCCCCTCGGAGGTCACGAATCCGGGACCGCCGCCGTACTCGGCGGCGCGCGACAGCGCGAAGAAGGCGCGGAACGCCAGGGAGTGCCCGTCGATGAGCAGCAGCCTCCTGTCCGGGCGGGACACCGGTTCGGGCAGGGGCACCTGCTGCGGGGCGTCGGTCTTCTCGCCGATCACCACCGTGCGGGGCGTGCTCGGATCCTGGCTGGGCTGCTGGCTCGTCTCGGTCACGCACCCATCCTAGGGGCACCCCCGGACAGGGAGCTGGGGGACGCTCAGGCCACCTGGTTGATGATGGCCTCCGCGACCTCGCGCATGGACAGTCTGCGGTCCATGGAGGTCTTCTGGATCCAGCGGAACGCCTCGGGCTCGGACAGCCCCATCTTGGACTGCAGCAGGGACTTGGCGCGCTCCACGAGCTTGCGGGTGGCGAACTGCTCCTTCATGTCCGCGACCTCGTTCTCGAGCGCCTCGATCTCCTCGAAGCGGGACATGGCGATCTCGATCGCGGGGACCACGTCGTCCACGGTGAACGGCTTGACCACGTAGGCCATGGCCCCGGCCTCGCGGGCGCGCTCCACGAGCTCGCGCTGGCTGAAGGCGGTCAGCAGGACCACGGGGGCGATCCGGTCCGCGGCGATCTGCTCCGCGGCCGTGATGCCGTCCATCACGGGCATCTTGACGTCCATCAGCACGAGGTCCGGGCGGTGCTCGGTGGCCAGGGCCACCGCCTGCTCGCCGTTCTCGGCCTGGGCCACCACGCGGTAGCCGGCGTCCTCGAGCATCTCCACGACGTCCATGCGGATCAGGGCCTCGTCCTCGGCCACGACCACCGTCCGGGGGGCGGAACCCGTGGCACCCGCGGTCGAGGCGGTCTCCTGCTCGCCCTGCTCCTGCGCCGTGGCGGGGTCAGGGTCGGGGGTGGTCGGCATATCCGTCACGGGCACTCCTGGTCTCGAGGTGGTCACGATGTTCTCGACACCGCATCCAACCACGGGAGCGGCCCCGGCGCCCCGTGAGACACAGCACACCGCCGCGCCGGGCGGGGTCACCGGCGGAGCGCCCGGTGTCCCTGTCATGCTAGTCCCATCATGTAGGCTGTGAGCCGCACCGGCGCCGGAGCCCCCGGATCCCTCGGCGATCCGCAGCGGCAGACGCACGGTCCGGGCCCAAGTGGCGGAATTGGCAGACGCGCCGCACTCAAAATGCGGTATGGAGACATGTGTGGGTTCGAGTCCCACCTTGGGCACCACCAATCACCTGGTCAGAGCACCAGCGAAACGGCCCCGTTGACGCGGGGCCGTTCGTCGTTCCCGGGTGCCCGTCCGGACGGCCGCTGCCTCCTCCGGACCGGCACCTGCCCCCGGGCGGAGCCGGTGGACGGTCCCCACGAAGACGACGCGGGGTGCCGATCCCTCGGATCCGCACCCGCGTCGTCGTCCACGGCGCCCCGGTCAGACCGGGAGCGTGCCGTTCAGCCGGTTACCGGCTCACGGCTCGCGCCAGGAACCGGACCCGCGCAGCGTCTCCCGCCACGGGCCCACACCCTCGTGCGGTTCGCGCTGCGGGGCCTCCCCCGCGTCCTGGAGGTCCCCCACCCGGTGCACCTTCACCAGGTTGGTGGACCCGGCGTGCCCTGGGGGCGAGCCGGCGCAGATCACGACCATGTCCTGCGTGTCCGCGAGGTCGTACTGCAGCAGGTGGTGGTCCACCTGACGGGTCATCTCGTCCGTGTGCTCCACGCGGTCCACGCGGATGGGCTGCACGCCCCAGAGCAGCTGCAACCAGGACTGCACGCTCTTCTCGGGCGTGAAGGCCAGGATGGGACGGTCGGGCCGCAGCCGGGAGAGCCGGCGTGCGGAGTCCCCGGACTGCGTGAAGGTGCAGATGTAGGGGACGTCCAGCTGCCGGGCGATGGTCACCGCCGCGCGGGTGACCGCGCCCCCGCGGGTCCGCGGCTCGGTGCCGAGCGGCGGCATCCGGTCCATGCCCTCGGTCTCCGTGGCCTCGATGATGCTCGCCATGGTCTCGAGCGTCTTGATGGGGTACTTGCCCACGGAGGTCTCGCCCGAGAGCATGACCGCGTCCGCGCCGTCGAGCACGGCGTTGGCGCAGTCCGAGGCCTCGGCGCGCGTGGGGCGCGGGTTGTCGATCATGGACTCCAGCACCTGGGTGGCCACGATGACCGGCTTGGCCCAGCGGCGGGCCAGCTCGATCGCACGCTTCTGGACGATCGGCACGGCCTCGAGCGGAAGCTCCACACCGAGGTCGCCGCGGGCCACCATGATGCCGTCGAACGCGTCGATGATCTCGTGCAGCGCGTCCACCGCCTGGGGCTTCTCGATCTTGGCGATCACGGGAATCTTGCGACCCTCCTCCGCCATGATCTCGTGCACCCGAGTGATGTCCTTGGCGTCCCGCACGAAGGACAGCGCGATGATGTCCACGCCGCGCTGCAACGCCCAGCGCAGGTCCGCCTCGTCCTTGTCGCTGAGGGCGGGGACGTTGACGGCCACGCCCGGCAGGTTGATGCCCTTGTGGTCGGAGACCGGTCCGGCCACCACCACCTCGGTGGTGACGTCCGTGTCCGTCACCCCGGTGGCGCGCAGGGCCACCTTGCCGTCGTCGATCAGCAGCGGGTCCCCCACGGAGACGTCCCCGGGCAGGCCCTTGTGGGTGGTGGAGCAGATCTCCCGGGTCCCGGGCACGTCCCGGACGGTGATCGTGAAGGTGTCACCGACCTCCAGCTCGTGCGGGCCGTCCGAGAAGTTGCCCAGGCGGATCTTGGGGCCCTGCAGGTCCGCGAGGATCGCCACCGTGGTGTCGAGCTCCTCGCTGGCCCGGCGGATGTTCTCGTAGGAGGCGCTGTGCACGGAGTGGTCCCCGTGGCTCATGTTCAGGCGGGCCACGTTCATGCCGGCCCGGATCGCCTGGGTGATGTTCTCGTACGAGGAGATGGCGGGGCCGATGGTGGCCACGATCTTCGCTCGACGCATGGGGTGACTCCTTCTCGAAGAACGGATGGTTGTCACACACAACGGAAGCGGCCGGGTCACGCTGCCGATGCTGCGTGGCCGCGGCCGCTCCGCCGATGTTGCCTCCAGCCTAACAATCCCGGGCGGCGGAAGAACATGAGCCCGCTTACGGGGCGTCGCACGCTGCGTCACACCCGCCGCGCGGAGTACGACGCCGCCGGGCCGGCGTCCGCGGGCCGGGGACCGCCGCGGCGGGCCTCACAGGCTCAGGTCGATCGCCCGCTCCGAGGGTGCCACGGGCTCCGGCAGCCGGGTCTGGCCCGTGAGGTGGCGCTCCACGTTCGCGGCGCACGCGCGACCCTCCGCGATGGCCCAGACCACGAGCGACTGACCGCGCCCGGCGTCGCCGCACGAGAACACGCCGTCGACCTCGGTCATGTAGCTCTCGTCCCGTGCCACGTTGCCGCGGCCGTCCAGCGCCACGGGCAGCTGCTCCGTGAGCTGCTCCGACTCGTTGCCCGTGAACCCGAGGGCCAGCAGCACGAGGTCAGCGGGCAGCACCCGTTCCGTGCCGTCACGGGGGCCGCGGGAGCCGTCCTCGCGGTACTCGGTCTCGGCCACGCGCAGCCCGGTGACGTGCCCGTCCTCCCCCACGAACTCCACGGTGGAGGCCAGGAAGGTGCGCTCCCCGCCCTCCTCGTGGGACGTGGAGACCTCGAAGACCTTGGGCATCATGGGCCACGGCTCCTCGTCCGCCCGGTCCACGGGCGGCTTGCGGCCGATGGCCAGCGACGTCACGGACGCGGCCCCCTGTCGCAGGGCAGTGCCGATGCAGTCGGAGCCGGTGTCCCCGCCGCCGAGCACGATCACGTGCTTGCCGCGCGCGTCCACCAGGTCCGGGACCTCGTCCCCCGCCACGTGCCTGTTGGAGCGCACCAGGTAGTCCATTGCGGGGTGGATCCCCTCCAGGTCCCGCCCGGGGATCTCCAGCTCGCGGGGCAGCGTGGCACCCGTGGCCACGATCACGGCGTCGTACCGCCGGCGCAGCACGTCCCACGTGATGTCCCGGCCGATCTCCACGCCCGGTCGGAAGCGCGTGCCCTCCTGGCGCATGACGTCCAGTCGGCGTTCCAGCACCGACTTCTCCAGCTTGAAGTCGGGGATGCCGTAGCGCAGCAGCCCGCCGATGCGGTCGTCGCGCTCGTACACCGCCACCGTGAACCCCGCCTGCGTGAGCTGCTGGGCCGCCGCGAGGCCCGCGGGACCGGAGCCGACCACCGCGACGGTCCGGCCTACGAGCCGCTGCGGGATGCACGGCTCGATCAGGCCGTCCTCGAACGCCTTCTCCCCGATCGCGTACTCCACCTGCTTGATGGTCACGGGATCCTGGTTGATGCCCAGCACGCACGAGGACTCGCACGGCGCCGGGCAGACCCGGCCGGTGAACTCGGGGAAGTTGTTGGTGGCGTGCATCCGCTCGGACGCCTCGCCCCACTGCTCCCGCCACACCAGGTCGTTCCACTCCGGGATCAGGTTGCCCAGCGGGCACCCCTGGTGGCAGAAGGGCACGCCGCAGTCCATGCAGCGCCCGGCCTGCTGGTGGAGCACACCGGCCTCCTGGCGCTGCTGGACCTCCTTCCAGTCCATCAGGCGCACCGGGACGGGACGCTTGGGACGGTCCGCGCGCTCGCGGACGGTCAGGAAACCACGGGGATCAGCCACGTCGGGTCGCCTCCAGGATCTTGTGCCAGGTGCCGTCGCCGTCCGGGTCCTCGCCCTCGGCCTCGGCCTCGTTGCGCAGTGCCAGCACCGCGGAGTAGTCCCGCGGCAGCACCTTGGTGAAGCGGGTCAGGCTGTGCTGCGGGTCCGCGAGCAGCGTGGCGGCGAACTCGGAGCCCGTCTCCTCGCCGTGGCGCTTGAGCAGCTCCAGCACCAGCTCGCGGTCGTTGCCGTCCAGGTGCCCGAGCTGCAGGTCGCCGTTCGCGCGGGCCTGCCGGTTCACATCCGTCTCGTCCAGGTCCAGCACGTACGCCACTCCCCCGGACATGCCGGCGCCGAAGTTGCGTCCGGTCTCACCGAGCACGAGCGCGACGCCGCCGGTCATGTACTCGCAGCCGTGGTCCCCGATGCCCTCGACCACCGCGGTGGCGCCCGAGTTGCGGACCAGGAACCTCTCGCCCACCACGCCGTTGAAGAACATCTCACCGCTCGTGGCGCCGTAGCCGATCACGTTGCCCGCGATCACGTTCTCGTGGGCCGTGAAGCCCGCGTCCCGCGGTGGTCGCACCACGATCCGCCCGCCGGAGAGTCCCTTGCCGGTGTAGTCGTTGGCGTCCCCCTCGAGACGCAGCGTGATGCCGCGCGGGATGAACGCGCCGAGCGACTGGCCCGCCTCACCGGTGAGGGTCACGTCGATCGTGTCGTCCGGCAGCTCGCGCGTGCCCAGGGCGTTCGTGACCGTGTAGCCGAGCATGGTGCCCACCGCACGGTCCGTGTTGACCACGCGTTCCTGGACCCGCACGGGCTCCGCGCGCTCAATGGCCGGGGCCGCGAGCGGGATGAGCCGGTTGTCGAAGTGCTTCTCCAGCTCGTGGTCCTGCGACGTGGTGTTGCGCAGCCCGTCCGTGACGCCCTCCGCGCGGAAGGAGTCCAGCACGGGGCTCAGGTCCAGTCCCTTGGCCTTCCAGTGCTCAACGGCCTCCCGGGTGCGCAGCACCTCGGCGTGGCCCACGGCCTCCGCGATGCTGCGGAAGCCGAGCTCCGCAAGGTGCTCGCGCACCTCCTGGGCGATGAACTCGAAGAAGTTCACCACGTGCTCCGCCTTGCCCGTGAACCGCGAGCGCAGCTCGGGGTTCTGGGTGGCCACGCCCACGGGGCACGTGTCCAGGTGGCACTTGCGCATCATGATGCAGCCCTCCACCACGAGCGGCGCGGTGGCGAAGCCGAACTCCTCGGCCCCGAGCAGCGCGGCCACGACCACGTCCCGCCCGGTCTTGAGCTGCCCGTCCGCCTGCACCACCACGCGCTCGCGCAGGCCGTTGAGGCGCAGGGTCTGCTGGGTCTCGGCGAGTCCCAGCTCCCACGGCATGCCCGCGTGCTTGAGCGAGTTCAGCGGCGCGGCGCCGGTCCCGCCGTCGTGGCCGGACACCAGCACGACGTCGGCCTTGGCCTTGGTCACGCCCGCCGCCACGGTGCCGATCCCCCGTTCCGAGACGAGCTTGACGTGCACGCGCGCCCTCGGGTTTGCGCGCTTGAGGTCGTAGACGAGCTGCGCGAGGTCCTCGATCGAGTAGATGTCGTGGTGCGGCGGCGGAGAGATCAGGGACACCCCGGGGGTGGAGTGCCGGGTGCGGGCGATCCACGGGTAGACCTTCTGGGCCATGAGCTGGCCACCCTCACCGGGCTTCGCGCCCTGGGCCATCTTGATCTGCAGGTCGTCCGCGGAGGCCAGGTAGAGGCTCGTGACGCCGAAGCGTCCCGAGGCCACCTGCTTGATGGCGGAGCGGCGCTCGGGGTCCACGAGCCGCTCCACGTCCTCACCGCCCTCGCCCGTGTTGGACTTCCCGCCCAGCCGGTTCATGGCGATCGCGAGGGTCTCGTGCGCCTCCATGGAGATGGAGCCGTAGCTCATGGCACCGGTGGAGAAGCGCTTGACGATCTCGCTGACGGGCTCGACCTCGTCGATGTCCACCGGCTCCCGGGTGGAGGCGAAGGTCATCAGCCCGCGCAGGGAGGCGATCTCCCGGGCCTGGCTGTCCACCCGCCGCGTGTAGGACTTGAAGATGTCGTAGCGCCCCGTGCGCGTGGCGTGCTGCAGCCGGAACACCGTGTGGGGGTCGAAGAGGTGGCGGGGCCCCTCGCGGCGCCAGTCGTACTCGCCGCCGGTCGCGAGGTCCCGGTGGGGTTCGGTGACGCCGTCCTCCGGGTACGCGAGCCGGTGCCGCGCCTCGGTCTCCGCGGCGATGACGTCCAGGCCCACGCCCTCGATCTGCGTGCGGGTTCCGGAGAAGTAGTCCGCCACGAGCTCGCTGGAGAGCCCGAGCGCCTCGAAGGTCTGGGCACCGCAGTAGGACTGCACGGTGGAGATGCCCATCTTGGACATGATCTTCTGCACGCCCTTGCCGAGCGCCGTGATGAGGTTCGCCACGGCCTGCTCCTCGGTGACGCCGGTGACCTCGCCACGCCGCACGAGCTCCTCGGCGGACTCCATGGCCAGGTACGGGTTCACGGCGGAGGCGCCGTAGCCCAACAGCAGCGCCACGTGGTGGACCTCCCGCACGTCCCCGGACTCCACGATCAGCGCCACCCTGGTGCGGGTGGCCGAGCGCAGCAGGTGGTGGTGCACCGCGGAGGTCAGCAGCAGGGACGGGATCGGAGCCCACGCCCCGTTGGAGTCCCGGTCCGAGATGATCACGAACTGCACACCGCGGTTGACCGCGGCGGAGACCTTCTCGCAGATCTCCGCGATCCTGTCGCGCAGCGAGCGCGCGCCGTCCACGGGCCGGTAGAGCCCGCGCACGCGCAGACTCAGCGACGCGCCGTCGTCGTCGTCCAGGTGGGCGAACTGGTCCAGCTGGTCGTTGTCGATGACGGGGAAGTCCAGGCGGATCTGCCGCGTGCGGGTCTGGGCCGTGGAGAGCATGCTGGCCATGGGCCCCACGGCGCCCGCCATGGAGGTCACGAGCTCTTCGCGGATGGCGTCCAGCGGGGGGTTGGTGACCTGCGCGAAGGACTGCACGAAGTAGTCGTAGAGCAGCCGCGACCGGTTGGAGAGCACGGCCACGGGGGTGTCGGTGCCCATCGCGTAGATGGGCTCGGCGCCCGCCGTGGCCATGGGGCCCACGATCATCTTGAGCTCTTCCTCGGTGTATCCGAAGGTCTTCTGCCGCAGCCGCACGGAGTGGGCCGGGTGGCTCATGTGCTCACGCTCGGGGAGCTCGGAGACCGGCCGGACCGACTCCCTCACCCAGTCCTCCCAGGGTTTCGCGGCGGCGAGCTCCTCCTTGATCTCGGCGTCCTCCACGATCCGCCCGGCCCGGGTGTCCACGAGGAACATGGTGCCGGGGGCCACCCGGCCCTTGCGGACCACACGGCGGTCCCCCACGTCCACCACGCCCACCTCGGACGCGAAGACCACGAGGCCGTCCTCGGTCTGCCAGAAGCGCCCCGGGCGCAGCCCGTTGCGGTCCAGCACGGACCCCACGCGCACGCCGTCCGTGAACGACACGCACGCCGGCCCGTCCCACGGCTCCATGAGCGTGGAGTGGTACTCGTAGAACGCCTTGAGCCGGGGGTCCATGCTCTCGTGGTTCTGCCAGGCCTCCGGGATCAGCATCAGCATGGTCTCGGTGATCGGGCGTCCCGCGAGCTGCAGCAGCTCCGCGACCTCGTCGAGGGACTGGGAGTCGGAGGCCCCCTCGGAGCAGATCGGGTAGAGGTCCTCGGGCTGGCGGCCCAGCACGGCGCCGGACATCGAGGACTGCCGGGCGCGCATCCAGTTGCGGTTGCCCACCACGGTGTTGATCTCCCCGTTGTGCGCCAGGGTGCGCATGGGCTGGGCCAGGGGCCAGGACGGGAAGGTGTTGGTGGAGAACCGGGAGTGCACCACGGCCAGCTCGGTGGTGAAGCGGGGGTCGGAGAGGTCCGGGTAGAACGGTTCGAGCTGCGCCGTGCTGAGCATGCCCTTGTACACGAGCGTGCGGGAGGAGAAGGACGGGAAGTAGATCCCGAACTTGTTCTGGGCGCGTTTGCGCACGCGGAAGACCCGCTGGTCCAGCTCCAGCTGCGCGGCATCCCGCTCGGACGACGCCGCACCGTCAGCGGACGGGGAGGCGGCAGCCTCCGCTGCGCCCGCGGCCGCGACGAAGACCTGCACGAACGTGGGCATCACCGCGCGGGCGGAGGCCCCCACGGCGTCCTCGACCACCGGGACGTCCCGCCAGCCCAGCACGGTGAGCTGCTCGGCGCGCGCGAGGTCCTCGAGCGCTGCCTTGAGCTCGGACAGGTGGGCTCCGCCGGTGGGCATGAACGCCGTTCCCACGGCGTAGGAACCACGAGGCGGCAGACGGAAGTCCACGCTCTGCCGCAGGAAGTCGTGCGGGATCTGGGTGAGGATGCCGGCGCCGTCGCCCGTGCCCTCGTCCCCGCCCACCGCGCCGCGGTGCTCGAGGTTGCGCAGCGCGGTCAGCGCGGCGTCCACGATGTCGTGGGAGGCCGAGCCGTTCAGGGTGGCGACCACCGCGAGGCCGCACGCGTCCTTCTCGTCCTCCGCGTGGTAGAGCCCCTGGTCCTGGGGCACGGCGGAGAAGCGCTCGAAGGGAGAGACGACCTCGGGTCCGGTGCCGGTGGGCGCGTGGTCCGCGGGCTCGTGCTCGCGGGGCGCCGCGTGGGGCGCGTGCTGCTGACTCATGACGGAGCTCCTCACCAAGGGGTGGGCTGGTCTGGTGCGTCGACGATGCCCGGGAACACTCGGTGGGTGCGCGGCGGACGTCGTGGGATCCAGGTGACGCCTGTGTCCGCCCCGTTGCGGAAAGGATGCGGCTTCGTGGGAAGCCGTGGATCGGCACCGGTGGGAGCCCGGGGTGGCGGTTCCCACGCGGTGCTCCGGTAACGTAGCACGTTGCTCAGATCACAGCCGGACCCGGCCCCACGATTCCAGCATGTGGACACTGTCCGCATGCCGGACACGGCACCGCCCCGGGTCACCGGTCGGAGGATCCGGTGCCCGGGGCGGTGGCCGCACGGGTGGGCGGTGCGCTCAGTCCGCGCTCGGCGCGGCTCCCGACAGCGTGGCGGCCGGCGTGGTGGGCCCCGTCCGCCGGGCGCGGCGCCCCAGGACGAGGAACAGCACCAGACCGCCGAGCACGATCAGCAGGGACGTCCACACGTGCACGCGCACCCCGAGCACCATGAGGGCCGGGTCCACGCGCAGGAACATCTCGATGAACAGCCGCCCCACGCCGTAGTACACCATGTAGAGCGCGAAGACCCGGCCGTGGGTCACGCGCATCCGGCGCTCGGCGAGGAGCAGGAGCACCACACCCAGCAGGTCCCACAGGCTCTCGTAGAGGAACGTGGGGTGGAACAGGGTGTCCGGGGGCAGCCCCGGCGGGAAGTTCGCAGAGCTCGGGGAGATCTCCAGGCCCCACGGCAGCGTGGTGGGTTTGCCGAAGAGCTCCTGGTTGAACCAGTTGCCCCAGCGGCCGATGGCCTGGGCGAGCAGCAGCCCCGGGGCCACACAGTCCGCGAAGACGTGCAGCGGCAGACCGTAGCGGCGGCACACCAGCCACGCGGCGCCGGCACCGGCGGTGACCGCGCCCATGATGCCGATCCCGCCCTCCCAGATCCGGAATACATCCCACGGATCGGCACCCGGGCCGAAGTAGCCCATGGGGTCGGTGATGAGCACGTGGTAGGCACGGGCGCCCACGATCCCGGCGAGCACCGCCCAGAAGACGATGTCCCACAGCACATCCGGGTCCTGCCCGCGCCGGGTCCAGCGCCGCATGGTCAGCCCCACGGCCAGCGCCATGCCCAGCAGGATGCACAGCGCGTAGAAGTGGATGGTGAGGAAGCCGATGTGGATGCTGCTGATCTCCGGCGAGGGGATGGACGCCGGGACCACGAGGCCCATCACGCTCGTCCCGCGAGCTCGGCGGCCAGTCGTCCCACGGCGTCGGGACCGCCGTCCCGCAGCGCCCGCACGAGCGCCGTGCCCACGATGACGCCGTCCGCGTACTCGCCGATCTCCAGCACGTGCTCGCGGGTGGAGACCCCCAGGCCCACGCACACCCGCTCCGCGCCAGCCGCGCGGGCACGCGCCACCACGTCCTCCGCGGCGGAGGACACGCTGTCCCGCGCACCCGTCACGCCCATCACGGACACCGCGTACACAAAACCCGACGACGCGTGCACGGTCATGTCCATGCGCTCGCGCGTGGTGGACGGGGCCACCAGGAAGATCCGGTCCAGCCCGTGCTCCTCGGAGGCCGCGAACCATTCACCGGCCTCGTCCGGGATCAGGTCCGGGGTGATGATCCCCGCTCCCCCGGCCTCGCTCAGCCGGCGGGCGAACCCGTCCACGCCGGTCTGCAGCACGGGGTTCCAGTAGGTCATGACCACCGGAACGGCATCCGTCTGCTCTGCCACGGCGCGCACCACGGTGAACACGTCCGAGACGCGGAAGCCGTTGGCCAGGGACTCGGTGGTGGCGGCCTGGATCACGGGGCCGTCCATGACGGGGTCCGAGTAGGGGATCCCGATCTCGATGACGTCCGCGCCGTTGCGTCCGAGGGCCACGGCTGCCTCGACGGACTCCGCCACCGTGGGGTACCCCGCGGGGAGGTAGCCCACGAGCGCGGGTCGGCCCTGCTCCCGGCACTGCTCGATCCTGCGGGACAGGGCCGAGTCCCCCGCCCGGGACAGGTTCTGCGGCACGATCCGCCCGGTCAGGCTCCCGGCGGTGCTCTCGGAGTTCTCGGAGTTCTCAGGGGATGCGGTGGTGCTCACAGCTGCTCGCCTTTCTGCGCGACGCGTTCCTCGTGGCTGTCGTCCGGGAGCATGTGGAACCACTCCGCGGCCGTGGCCACGTCCTTGTCGCCGCGCCCGGAGAGGGACACCACGATGATCTTCTGGGCGGCGGCCTCGGGCCCGAGCTTCGCGACCCACCGGGAGGCAACCTCACGGGCGCCCGCCAGCGCGTGGCAGGACTCGATCGCGGGGATGATCCCCTCGGTGCGGCACAGCAGCCGGAACGCGTCCATGGCCTGCTGGTCCGTGACGGCCTCGTACGCCACCCGGCCGATCGAGTGCAGGTAGGAGTGCTCCGGGCCCACGGCCGGGTAGTCCAGGCCCGCGGAGATGGAGTGGGACTCCACGGTCTGGCCGTCCGTGTCCTGCATCAGGAACGTCTTCGCCCCGTGCAGCACACCCGGGCGGCCCAGGGAGATGGTCGCGGCGTGGCGGCCGGTGGACACGCCGTCGCCCCCGGCCTCGTTGCCGTAGAGCTGCACCGAGGCGTCGTCCAGGAAGCCGTGGAAGATGCCGATCGCGTTGGAGCCGCCGCCCACGCACGCGGTCACGGCGTCCGGAAGGCGCCCGGCCTGCTCGAGGATCTGCGCCCGCGCCTCCTCACCGATCTGCTCGTGGAAGTAGCGCACCATGGCCGGGAACGGGTGCGGACCGGCGGCGGTGCCCAGCAGGTAGTGGGTGGTGTCCACGGAGGCCACCCAGTCCCGCAGGGCCTCGTTGATGGCGTCCTTGAGGGTGCGCGAGCCGTTGGTCACGGCCACCACCTCGGCCCCCAGCAGGCGCATGCGCGCGACGTTCAGCGCCTGGCGCCGGGTGTCCTCCTCCCCCATGTACACCGTGCAGTCCATGCCGAACAGCGCGGCGGCGGTTGCGGTGGCCACGCCGTGCTGGCCCGCGCCGGTCTCCGCGATCAGGCGGGTCTTGCCCATGCGGCGGGCCAGCAGCGCCTGCCCGAGCACGTTGTTGATCTTGTGGGAGCCGGTGTGGTTGAGGTCCTCGCGCTTGAGGAACACCCGCACGCCCAGCTCGGCGCCGAAGCGCTCGGCCTCGGTGAGCAGGGAGGGGCGGCCCGCGTAGTCCCGGCAGAGCCGCTGGAACTCCGCCTGGAACTCGTCGTCCGTGCGGGCCTTCTCGAACGTCTCCGTGAGCTCGTCGAGGGCCGCCACGAGGGACTCGGGCATCCAGCGCCCGCCGAAGTCCCCGAAGTAGGGGCCCGGCGCGTTCCGCAGCGAACCGGTGTTCTCGGCGGAGTCGGTGCCGGCGGCCTGCGAGGCGGCGTGCTCCGCCTGAGCCGCGGGAGGGGTGGCCCCCTCCAGGAACTCGCCCCGTGCCAGGGCGCCCACCTCGCGGAACCGCGAGATCCGCTGGGAGGGGTCCTCGGCGGTCACGAGCGCCTCCCCCGTGAGCACGGCGTTGGCCCCGTGCCCGGCGTACAGCCGCACCTGGTCCTCGCCCACGATCCCCGACTCCGCCACGAGCACCGCGTCCTGGGGCAGCCGGCGGGCCAGGCGGCCGAACGTGTCCACGTCCACCTGGAGGGTCTTGAGGTCGCGGGTGTTGACACCGATGATGCGGGCGCCGGCCGCGACCGCGCGGTCGATCTCCGCCTCCGTGTGCGTCTCCACGAGGGCGTGCATCCCCAGGTGGTGGGTGAGCTCGAGCAGCCGGACCAGGGTGTCGTCGTCCAGCGCGGCCACGATGAGCAGCACGATGTCCGCCCCGTGGGCCCGGGCCTCCCACACCTGGTAGTCCTCCGCCACGAAGTCCTTGCGCAGCACAGGGATCCCCACCGCACGGCGCACGGCGTCGAGGTCCTCGAGGGAGCCGCCGAAGCGGCGCTGCTCGGTCAGCACGGAGATGGCGGAGGCGCCACCCCGCTCGTAGGCGGCCGCGAGGGCGGCGGGGTCCGTGATCTCGGCCAGGGCCCCCTTGGAGGGGCTGGAGCGCTTGACCTCGGCGATGACCTGCACGGCGGCGGGGTCCGAGCCCCGCAGCGCCGCCTCGGCGTCCAGCGCCGGCGTCTGCTCTGCGGCCGCTCGCTGCACCTCCTGCAGGCTCACCGCGGACCTGCGCGTCTCGAGGTCCTCCCGCACCCCCTCGATGATCTGGTCCAGCACCGTGCCGGTGTCCTGCTGCGTCATGAGACTCCCTTGCCTGTCGACGGATGGGGGGCGGCGCCGCCCACCCGCCACGCTGATGACGATGGCCAGCTCCCCGTGTCCAGGAGCCGGCCATCATCCGGTGACGTTCGACCTGACCGCGCCCGCGAGCGGGCGCGGGGGTCAGTGCGCGGTGGTCTTCGCCCCGCCCTTGCCGTAGCCCATGGCCTTGAGCACGCCGCCCACGACGAGGCCCACGACGATGAACCCGATGCCCACCACGGTCACGGGCACGGAGGCGTTGATGAACCCGACGCAGCCGACGATGACGCCCACGGTCATCACGGCCACGCAGGCCCACGCGGCCACGGTGTTGCCGTGCCCCACCGCGGCGGTGTGGTCCAGAATGATCTGATCGGTGTTCGACATGCGTGTCCACTCTCCCGTGCAGGTTGAGCCCATGGCTCTCGTTGTGACGTACTCGCGTGCGGTGCGAGGCCGAGTCTTCTCCGTGCCCATTGTGCCACTACCCGGGCCCGGTCAGCGGCAGCGTCTCACGTGTTCCGCGTGGGATCCTCGCCGCGGGTCAGGGCGTCCCACGTGTCGATGTCGTCGGCGTGCTCGGCCGCCTGGGTCTCACCGGGCGGGGTGCTCGACGTGCCCGCCGCGCTCGTCGACCCCTCGGCCGCGACGTCCTGCCCGCTCGCCGCGGTGTCCTGCGGACCCGCGGCACCCGTGAGCGGCGCGCGGTCGTAGCGCTGGGTCGCACGAGCCCGCACCCGCTGGGCCACGAGCACGAGCCAGATCCCGCACAGGCCCAGCAGGACCGCCGCCGCCACGGCGGCCCACGGCCACGCGGTCATGGCGTACTCGCCGCCGTCGCTGATCACGCCGGTCTGGGCGCCCACGGTGGGCTGGGCCGCCGCCCGCGGATCCGCCGTGACGGCGAGCACCGCGGCCACCGCGCCCGCACCGGCGAGGACCACGACGACGCCCACGACCGTCCGCAGGATCCGCCCTCCCAGGGCGGAGGCCACCGCGGCCACGGCGGCCACGAGACCCAGGGCCGTGACGGCCGGAGCGGCGTCGGCACCCGTGACGTCCACCGTGACCGGCTGGAGGGACGTGGTGACGGCGGCGTGGATCCAGGCCTGGGTGGTGGTGCCGAACAGCGCGAGCGCGCACAGCAGCGTGCTCAGGACGGCGGGGGCGGTGCGACGCGGCAAGGTCGGCTCCTCTGGGGGTGCGGTGCGGGGGCGCTCAGGGTGCGAGCGGTCGCAGGGACTGGGCGATCAGGGCGGCGCGCAACGGGGCGGTGGCCTTGTTGAGCGACTCCTGGGCCTCGGACTCGGGATCGGAGTCCGCCACGATACCCCCGCCGGCCTGCACGTAGGCCCGGCCCTCGAGCAGCAGCGCGGTGCGGATGGCGATGGCCATGTCCATGTTCCCGGCGAAGTCCATGTAGCCCACCACGCCGCCGTAGACCGCGCGACGCAGGGGCTCGTACTCGTCCAGCAGCTGCAGCGCCCGGGGCTTGGGGGCTCCGGAGAGCGTTCCCGCGGGGAAGGTGGCGGCCAGCACGTCATAGGCCGTCACGTCCTCGCGCATCCGCGCGACCACGGTGGAGCACAGGTGCATGACGTGGCTGAAGCGTTCGATCTCCATGAACTCGCTGACGTCCACGCTGCCGGGCTCGGCCACCCTGGAGAGGTCGTTGCGCGCGAGGTCCACGAGCATGAGGTGCTCTGCGCGCTCCTTCTCGTCCGCGAGCAGGTCCTCCCCGAGCGCGAGGTCCTCGTCCACGGTGGCCCCCCGCGGGCGCGATCCCGCGATCGGGTGGGTCACGGCCTGACGCCCCGTGACCGTGACGAGGGCCTCCGGCGAGGAGCCCACGATCGAGTAGGGCCTGCCGTGGGCGTCCTCGAACGAGTAGAGGTACATGTACGGGCTCGGGTTGATCCGGCGCAGGGCGCGGTACACGTCCAGGGAGTCCGCGCCGCACGCCGTCTCGAAGCGGCGCGAGACCACCACCTGGAAGATCTCGCCGTCCACGATGGCCTGCTTGCCGCGGTCGATCGCGGACATGAACAGCTCCCGGTCCCAGGACTGCTCCACGGCGGCCTCCAGGCCCACCGGGCCGGGCGGCGCCACGGACACCGTGGTGCGCTCCAGGGGGGTGGCGAGCCGGCGCAGCATCGACTCCAGGCGCGCCACGGCGTCGTGGTAGGCCGCGTCAACGTTCTCGTCCGTGCCGTTGACGTTCACGGCGTTGGCCACCAGCAGGACCGTGCCGTCCTTGCTGTCGTGCACGGCCATGTCGGAGACCAGGTTCATGGCGAGCTCCGGGACGTAGAGGTCGTCCTCGGGCGGGTGCGGCAGCTTCTCCCAGTGCCGCACCGCCTCCCAGCCCACGAACCCGACCATGCCGCTGGTGAGCGGGGGGACGCCCTCGAACGGCTCGGTGTGCAGCAGCTCCATGGTCGCGCGCAGGGCCTCGAGCGGGTCACCGTCCGTGGGTGCGCCGGAGGGTGCGTCCCCGAGCCAGTGCGCCTGCCCGTCCCGGGCGGTGAGCGTGGCCACGGACCCCGCGCCCACGAACGAGTAGCGCGACCACACGCCGCCCTCGGCCGCGGACTCCAGCAGGAACGTTCCCGGGCGGGCCGCACCGTCCCGTGTGACGAGCGCCCGGTAGAGGCCCACGGGGGTCAGGGCGTCCGCGAGCACGGACATCCGCACGGGGACCACGCGGCGCGAGGCGGCATGCTCCCGGAACTCTTCGAGGGTGGGGGTGATGGTGCCGAGCTCCTGCACTACTGGACCGCCTGTTCCGCGTTCAGGTTCCGCCCGTCGAAGCACGTGCGGGTACCGGTGTGACATGCCGCGCCGGTCTGGTCGACCTTCACGAGCAGGGCGTCGCCGTCGCAGTCCAGGTGCACCGAGTGCACCCGCTGGACGTGGCCGGAGGTGTCCCCCTTGCGCCAGTACTCCTGGCGCGAACGGGACCAGAACGTCACCCGGCCCTCGGTCAGGGTCCGGCGCAGGGCCTCGTCGTCCATCCAGCCGAGCATGAGCACCTCGCCGGTGTCGTGCTGCTGCACCACGGCGGCCACGAGACCCGCGGGGTCGCGTTTCAGACGGGCCGCGATCTCCTGGTCCAGGGCGGGGTGGCCGTGCGCCTCGCGGGGAGTGTCCGTGCCGGTCATCAGCGCACCTCGTGGCCCGCGGCGCGCAGGGCGTTCTTGACGTCCTCGATCGCGTGGTCCGGTCCGAAGTGGAACACCGAGGCGGCGAGCACCGCGTCCGCGCCGGCCGCGACGGCCGGGGGGAAGTGCTCGGGGGCACCCGCGCCGCCCGAGGCGATCAGCGGCACACCCACCACGGCGCGCACGGCGGCGATCATCTCCAGGTCGAAGCCCTCCCGCGTGCCGTCCGCGTCCATCGAGTTGAGCAGGATCTCCCCCACGCCGCGCCGTTCGGCCTCCCGCGCCCAGTCCAGCGCGTCAATGCCGGTGAGCGTGCGGCCACCGCGCGTGGTGACCTCGAAGCCGGAGGCGGTGTTGCCGGTGCGGCGGGCGTCCAGCGAGAGCACGAGCACCTGGTTGCCGAAGCGCCGGGTGATCTCGTCGATCACCTCCGGTCGCGTCACCGCCGCCGTGTTGACCGACACCTTGTCCGCGCCGCACCGCAGCAGCCGGTCCACGTCCTCCGGGGTCCGCACGCCGCCGCCCACCGTGAGGGGGATGAACATCTTCTCCGCGGTGCGCGCCACCACGTCGTACATGGTGTCCCGCTCGCTCGAGGACGCCGTGACGTCCAGGAACGTGAGCTCGTCCGCACCCGCGAGGTCGTAGCGGGCCGCCAGCTCCACGGGATCGCCCGCGTCCCGCAGGTTCTCGAAGTTCACACCCTTGACCACGCGCCCGGCATCCACGTCCAGGCACGGGATCACCCGCACCGCCACACCCATCTGTGCCGCCCTTCGTCGTTCGCTCGTGCTGCTGCGCCGTGCCCGCCCCGCCGCACGGACCGCGGCGGGGCGCACGTCAGATCCGCGCCGCCTGGATCGGGGACACCAGGATGGCCCGGGCCCCCACCTCGTAGAGCGCGTCCATGACCTTGTTCGTGTCCGCCTTGCGGACCATCGAGCGGACCGCCACCGCCCCGTCCCGGCCCAGCGGGGAGATGGTGGGGCCCTCCATGCCGGGGGTGATCTCCACGGCCGCGGGCAGCAGCTCCTCGCGGATGTCGTAGTCCATCATCACGTACTGCCGGGCCACGAGCACACCCTGCAGACGACGCCGCAGCACGCTCAGCCCCTCGGGTTCCGGTTCGTCCCCGCGCCGGATGAGCAGCGCCTCGGACCTCATGATGGGCTCGTCGAAGATCTCGAGTCCCGCGGCCCGCAGGGTGTTGCCGGTCTCCACGACGTCCGCGATCGCGTCCGCGACGCCCAGCCGGATGGCGGACTCCACGGCGCCGTCCAGGCGCACCACCTCGGCATCGACGCCCTGCTTGGCGAGGTGCTGCTCCAGCAGCAGCTGGTAGCTCGTGGCGATCCGCTTGCCCTGCAGGTCCTGCACCGAGGAGAACTGCCCGAGCGGGCCGGCCAGGCGGAAGGTGGAACGGGCGAAGTCCAGGCACAGCTCCTCGGCGGCCTCGGCCCCGGAGTCCAGGAGCAGGTCACGGCCCGTGATGCCCAGGTCCAGGGTGCCCCCGCCCACGTAAATGGCGATGTCACGCGGGCGCAGGTAGAAGAACTCCACCCCGTTGTCGTTGTCCACGAGCACGAGCTCGCGGCTACTGCGCCGCTGCCGGTAGCCGGCCTCCGTGAGCATGGTGGTGGCGGACTCGGACAGCGCACCCTTGTTGGGCACGGCGACTCTCAGCATGGGATTCCTTCCCGCGACAGCGGACTGGGACGGTGGTGACCCGCGAGCGCGGCGGTGTGCTCACGTCGCGCGGTGCGGGCTCAGAGGTACTTGTAGACGTCCTCGAGGGTCATGCCCTTGGCGATCATCATGACCTGGAGGTGGTAGAGCAGCTGCGAGATCTCCTCAGCGGCCTCCTCGTGGGTCTCGTGCTCGCACGCCATCCAGACCTCGGCGGCCTCCTCCACGACCTTCTTGCCGATGCCGTGCACGCCGGAGTCCAGTTCCGCCACGGTCTTGGAGCCCTCGGGGCGCTGGGCCGCCTTGGCGCTGAGTTCGGTGAAGAGGTCGTCGAAGGTTTTCACCGTTCCAGGGTAATGCGTGCGTGCAGCTCCCCCGAACGCGGGCCCCGGTCCCGCGGTGTGGCTCACCGCACGGGGCCGGGGTCGCGGTCCTCGGCGGGGTCAGCTCCCGTGCGCGGCCAGGGTGAGTGCCGTGCTCAGGGCCGCGTGGGCGGCTTCGTAACCCTTGTCCTCCTGGGAGCCCTCGAGCCCGGCGCGGTCCAGCCCCTGCTGCTCGGTGTCGCACGTGAGCAGCCCGAACCCCACGGGGGTCCCGGTGCGCACGGAGACCTCGGTGAGACCGGTGGTGGCCGCGTGGCACACGTAGTCGAAGTGCGGGGTCCCGCCGCGGATCACGACGCCGAGCGCGACCACCGCGTCCACGTCACCGGCCAGGCGGCTCGCCGCGACGGGCAGCTCGAAGCTGCCGGGGACGCGGACCTCCAGCAGCTGCCCGGTGCGGGCGTCCGCGAGCGCGCGCCGGGCGCCGCGGAGCAGCCCGTCCATGATGGTGGTGTGCCAGCTCGCGGCCACCACGGCCACGCGCAGGCCGGTGGCGTCGAGGGTCGTGGCATCGGTGGTGGGGGCTCCGTGTCCGCTCATGAGTTCTCTCCTGGTGTGAGGTGGGTGAGGTGGTGGTGCATGCGGTCGCGCTTGACGCGCAGGTAGTCGACGTTCTCGGTCCGGGCGGGCACCTGGTGGGTCACCGCTTCCACCACGGTGATCCCGAGGGCCTCGAGCTTGCTGATCTTGTCCGGGTTGTTGGTGAGCAGGCGGATCGAGGTGAGGTTCATGGCGGTGAGGATCCGCGCCGCCGCCGTGTAGTCACGAGCCTCGGCGGGCAGCCCGAGCATGGTGTTGGCGTCCACGGTGTCCGCCCCGGCGTCCTGGAGCTTGTACGCCCGCAGCTTGTTGACCAGGCCGATGCCGCGGCCCTCGTGGTTGCGCAGGTACAGCACGGTGCCGCCGTGCCTGTGAATCCGCTCGAGCGCAAGCTGCAGCTGGGGTCCGCAGTCGCAGCGCCAGGACCCGAGGACGTCCCCGGTGAGGCACTCCGAGTGCAGCCGCACGAGCGGGGGCAGCGTCTCCTCGCCCGGCGGCGGGGGTGCCGTCAGCGACACGTGCTCCGTGGCGGGGGCGCCGTGGCCCTCGGGCACTCGCCACCCGATCACCGAGAAGGACCCGTGGTCCGTGGGGATCGTGACCGGTTCGGAGTGCTCCAGCACGGGGCCGGGCGCCGGAGCCGTGGCGGGGCGGTGCCCTTCCGCGGGGCCGCGCTCTTCCGAGAGGCCGTGCACTTCCGCGTGGCAGTGCTCTTGTGCCGTGCGGTGCTCTGCGGCGCTCACGCGGTGAGTCCCCGTGCCGCTCCGTCCTCGCGCGCGGCGAGCGCCTCGACCTCGTCCAGGTGGCGCACGAGGTCCGCGATGCTGATCATCACGAGGCCGTGCTCGTCCGCGAAGCGGCGCAGGGCGGGCGCGCGGCGGGGCTGGCCGGCGTCGTCGACGATCTCCGCGATGGCACCCACGGGCTCGCACCCGGCCAAGCGGGTGAGCTCGACGGCGGCCTCCGTGTGCCCCGGGCGCTCCCGCACGCCGCCGGGGACGGCCCGCAGCGGGAGGATGTGCCCGGGCCGGGTGAGATCGGACGCGGTGGTGCCGGGCAGGGCGAGCAGGCGGGTGGTCAGGGCCCGGTCCCGGGCGCTGATGCCGGTGGTGATGCCCACGCGGGCGTCGCACGTGACGGTGTAGGCGGTGCCCTTGGCGTCCTCGTTGTGCGCCGTCATGGGTGGCAGCCCCAGGGCGTCGGCCCGCTCCCCCGGCATGGGCACGCACACCACGCCCGAGCTGTGGCGCACGGTGAAGCCCATGAGCGGTTGGGTGGCGTGCTGCGCGGCGAAGACGAGGTCGCCCTCGTTCTCCCGGTCCTCGTCGTCCACGACCACCACGGCCGCGCCCGAGGCGATCGCGGCGACCGCGTCCGGCACGGAGTCGAGGCGCACCTCGTCCCCCGCGGGCGCGGCGGCGCACGCGGCCAGCCGCTCGGCGTACTTGGCGAGCACGTCCACCTCCAGGTTGACCCGGTCCCCCGGCGCACGCGTGCCCAGGGTGGTCACCCGTAGCGTCTCGGGGATCACACCCACCTCGAACCACGCCTCGTCCTCCCCGGGGCGGTTCACGGCGGTGACGGTGAGGGAGACCCCGTCCACCGCGATCGAGCCCTTCACGGCGATGTACCGCGCGAGCTCCCCCGGCACGGCCACGCGCACGGTGTCCCACCCGCTGTGCGGGGTGCGGGACACGATCCGGCCCACGCCGTCCACGTGGCCCTGGACCACGTGCCCGTCCAGGCGCTGGCCGGCCGCCGTGCAGCGTTCCACGTTCACGGTGTCGCCGTGCCGCAGCTCGCCGAGGGTGGTCAGGCGCAGGGTCTCCCCCATCACATCTGCGGTGAAGTCCGTGCCTTCGGACCCGTCAGCGGGCACGGCGGTGAGACACACACCGTTCACGGCCAGTGACCCGCCGCGCTGCAGGTCCGCCACGAGCGTGCCCGCCGTGAGGTGGAGCCGGGCGGCGTCCTGCGCCGTGCGCTCCACTCGCTGGACGATGGCCTGGGTTTCGACGATTCCTGTGAACACGAGAACTCTCCTGTGGGGGTGGTGGACCGCGCAGCGGTGCGCGGTCGGTCACGATGTCTTGGTCGGGGCGCTGACGCCGTGGCGCCGCAGCCCGAGAGCGCGGTGGGGTCCGCGTGGCGCAGAGGCTCGGGGCGCACCGCTGGTTCCGTGCGTCGTCCGCCCGGGCTGGCCGTGCGGGCATCCGCCGTGGGACGTGCAGCGTGGGACGTTGAGCGCGGGACCCTCAGCGCGAGGCCGTCAGCGCGAGGCCCTCATGACGGTGCCGGGCGCAGGTGCCACCGCAGGTCCTCCCCCACGGCCCCCACTGCACCGTCCGGCACCCCCACGGGATCACCGCGCCACGACGACGCCGCCGCGAGCGTCTTGATGCCCAGCCCGGCTACCGAGGACGCGCCCGCGCCCAGCAGCAGGGGTGCCTGGTACAGCCACAGCTCGTCCACGAGATCCGCCGCGAGGAAGGCCGCCGCCACGGTGGGACCGCCCTCCACCAGGACGTGAGCCGCTCCCCGGTCCCGCAGGCGGGTGAGCGCCTCGCGGGGGTCGTGGGTGTCCAGGTGGACGAATCGGCCGTCGGCCCCCTCGGCCGGGGCCCCGGAGGCGGCGGCTCCGGTCACAGGGGCTCCAATCACAGGGGCTCTGGTCACGTGGGCATCCACCCCCGGCGCAGGGGCGCCGGTCCCAGCAGCGCCAGGCCCAGGGCCGCTGGCCTCCGGCGCAGGGGCGCCGGGCACAGGCACGCCGGACCCGGAGGCTCCGAGCTCTGGCACCGGGCCGCCGGGCCCCGGTGCGGGAACGACCTGCGCGGTTCCGCCACGGATCCGGGCCGCCTCCGGCACCGGTCGGGTGGACATCACCGCGCGCAGGGGCTGCCTGGCGCAGAGCTGTCCTGCGGCGGTGCGCGCCGTGAGCGAGGGGTCGTCGCTGCGCAGCGTCCCCCCGCCCACGAGGACCGCGTCCACGCGGGTGCGCAGGTGGTGGCCCTCCGCGCGGGCCGGAGCGCCCGTGATCCACTGGCTCGTGCCGTCCGCGGCGGCCACGCGGCCGTCGATGCTCTGGGCGATCTTCAGGCTCACGAACGGGCGACGCTGCTGCTGGGCGCGCAGCCAGCGCTCGTTCAGCTCCAGCGCCTCGGCCGCGAGCAGCCCCTCCCGGACCTCGACGCCGTGCTCCCGCAACCACGCGGCACCGCCGCGCGCCGCGTCCGTGGTGTCGGCCACGGCGTGCACCACCCGGCCGATTCCGGCACGCAGGATGGCCTTCGTGCACGGCCCCGTGCGGCCCGTGTGGTGGCACGGTTCGAGCGTCACGAGCAGGGTGGTGTCCTGCAGCGGGGTCCCCGCCTCCCGCGCGGCGTCCAGGACGGCGACCTCGGCGTGGGCGGTCCCGGCGCCCCGGTGGTGCCCCACGTGCAGGACCTCGCCCTCGACGGACAGCAGCGCGGCGCCCACCACCGGGTTGGCGCCCCGCACCCCGCGCGCCGCAGCAGTCAGTGCCGCGCGCATCGCGGCCGTCTCCGCGGCGGTGAATCCCCGTTCCGGGCATCGGCCGGCCGCGGGGTCCGACGTCGCGGGGGCGCCTGCAGCGTGCGGTGACGTGTGCGCGCGAGCCGGGAGTCCGGCGTCGTCGTACGCATCGGGTCCTGCCGCCGGGAGATCGGGGGCACCCGCCGCGCTCGATGGCACGCGTGTGGGGTGCGGGAGTCCCGCGTCGTCGTGGGCGTGGGGGTCTGCCGCCGGGAGGTCGGGGACGCCCGTCACGACCGGTCGTCCCCGACCGAGAGGTGCAGGTCCGGGAACCCGGTGCCGATGGTGGCCGCCTTGCGCTGGCGCGTGTTGACGCGCCACCACACGAAGAAGCCCGCCAGGGTGAAGCCGCCGTAGACCAGGTACATGATCCCCGAGGCGTAGTAGCCCGCGGAGAACAGCAGGGGCACGCCCACGATGTCCACCGCCACCCAGAAGAGCCAGAACTCGACCCAGCCCTTGGCCATCCCCCACGTGGCGAGCAGGGAACCCATGAAGATCCAGGCGTCCGCCCACACGGGCTCGTAGGACCCCAGGGCGCGGAAGATGGGCGTGAGCACGGCAGTGCCCAGCAGCAGGGCGGCGACCAGGAGCAGGCGCTGACGGGTGCCGGCCCACTGCGGGGTCACGGCCTCCTGCGAGGCGCCCCGCGAGCGGTGCCACTGCACCCACCCGAAGACGGACACCGCGATGAACATGACCTGGCGTCCGGCCTGCCCCAGCAGGTTCACGGGATTGGGGGTCTCGAAGACCGCGCCCAGGAACACCGTGAGAAGGATGGCGTTGCCCACGATCCCCACGGGCCAGGCCCACACCTTGCGGCGCATCCCGCCCACGGCGGACAGCAGGCCGAACACGTTGCCGATCACTTCACGCCACAGGATGAAGCCGTCCCCCACGCGCAACTGCGCGTCGAACAACCAACGCAGGACCTCCACGGTGTCTCCTCTCACCCGCCACGAATCGGTGGTTCCGGGGAGCAGGAGCACGCCCACGGTCGAGACCGTGCGGCGGACGGCACCACGACAACGCCCAGGGCGACCCACCCAGGACAGGGTGCGCCGCGGGACCGCGGTGCCCACGTGTGCCTACCATCCAGACTGTACTGTCGGCACCGGAATTCCACCGGTTCGGCCGTTCACTCCGTGGCCGCGATCCCGACCCTCGGAGGGGCCCGGCACCACGGTCACGGTGTTCACGGTTCGCGGACTGTCACCGCCGGTTCGGAATTGCACCGACCCCGGAACACGTTGCTGGGCACAGTATGCCACGCACCTCCGACGCCACGGGCACGGGAGGTGGGGCTCGGCTCACCCGTCAGCCCATGTGGGGACGCGCGGTCTCCCGGAGGGCGGCGATCGCCGCGGCGGGGTCCTCCTTGCCGTACACGGCGGATCCCGCGACGAAGGTGTCGGCGCCCGCCTCGGCGGCGCGCACGATCGTCTCCTCGGTGATCCCACCGTCCACCTGCAGCGCCACGGTGCCCCCGTGGCTGCGCAGTGCCTGGGCCGCGCGGCGGATCTTGGGCAGGGTCACGTCCAGGAACGTCTGGCCGCCGAAGCCCGGCTCCACGGTCATCACGAGCAGCATGTCGAGCTCGGGGAACAGGTCGAGGTACGGCTCGATCGGGGTGGCCGGACGCACCGCGAGACCCGCCTTCGCGCCCGCGGAGCGCAGCTCCCGGGCCAGCTTGACCGGGGCCGTGGCGGCCTCCGCGTGGAACGTCACGGACGCGCACCCGGCCTCCGCGTAGGCGGGAGCCCAGCGGTCCGGGTCCTCGATCATCAGGTGCAGGTCCAGCGGCACCGGCGAGACCGCCTGCAGCCGCTCGACCACGGGCAGCCCCAGGGTGAGGTTGGGGACGAAGTGGTTGTCCATCACGTCCACGTGCGCGGCATCCGCCGTGCTGATGCGCTGCAGCTCCTCGCCCAGACGGGAGAAGTCCGCGGAGAGGATGGACGGGTGGATGTCGCAGCGGGTCATGGGTTCCTCCTGGGGGAAGCGGTCTGGCGAGGGCGGTGGACAGCAGCGGTCCGGGGTCAGGCCGTGCGGCGCAGCGCGACCATGTACATCGCGTCCGTGCCGTGCACGTGCGGCCACAGCTGGACGCTCGTGCCACCACCGGGAAGTTCGTGGCGCACGGAGCGCGCGTCCTCCAGGGCACCCGGCAGGGCCGCCTCGACGGCCAGCGCGGCGGTGTCCAGGACCTGCACGTCCGTGCGCTTCTCCAGCAGGTCCTGGAGGACGTCGTGGGTCTCTGCGGTGTGCGGGGAGCACGTGGCGTACAGCACCACGCCGCCGGGGCGGGCGGCCGCCACCGCGGCGTCGAGCAGCTCGCGCTGGATTCCGGCGAGGTTCGCCACGTCGGACGGGGTGCGCCGCCAGCGGGCCTCCGGGCGGCGGCGCAGCGCACCCAGTCCGGTGCACGGGACGTCCACGAGCACGCGGTCGAACGCGGCCTGGTGCACCTCCGGGAGCTGCCGCGCGTCCCCGGTGCGCACCTCCCAGGCCTCACGCGGCACGGGCTGCAGCGCCTGGCGCACGAGGTCGCTGCGGTGCTCGCTGACCTCGTTGGCCAGCAAGGAGGCGCCCTGCTGGTGCGCGAGCGCCGCGAGCAGCGCGGCCTTGCCGCCGGGACCGGCGCAGAAGTCGGCCCAGCGACCGGAGTCCTCCGCGACCTCGGCACGGGCCAGCACACGGGCCACGAGCTGCGAGCCCGCGTCCTGGACACGCACCACTCCTTCGCGGGCGCCGGGCACACGGTGGACGTCTCCCCCGCCGCTGACGGCGCTGCCGGGTACGAGATCCCCGGGTTTGGCTCCGTCCTCCAGCGCGGGCTCGAGCGAGCCGAGGCCCGGCAGTGCCACGAGGTGCACGCGCGGCGCGTCGTTGTCGGCGGCCAGCAGATCCGTGATCTCCTCGGGGTCCCGCCCGTTGGCCCGCAGCGCACGGCGCAGCGCACGGATCTCCCACACGGGGTGCGCGTAGCGGATGCTCATGCGACGCCACTCGTCCGGCTGCTCGCTCTCGAGGGCCTCGAGCCACTCCTCCTGGGTGCGCCGGGCCACCTTGCGCAGCACCGCGTTGACGAGCCCGGCCGGGCCCTGCCCGACCTCACCGCGCACCAGCCCCACGGTGGCGTCCAGGGCCGCGTGGTCGGGCACGCGCATGGCCAGCAGCTGGTGGGCACCCAGCCGCAGGGCGTCCAGCACCGCGGGATCCAGCTGGTCCAGAGGGCGGTCCACGCACCCGGCCAGGACGGCGTCCCACGTGCCGCTCCAGCGCATGGTGCCGTAGGCCAGTTCCGTGGCGAACGCCGCGTCCCGCTTGTCGAGGCGCAGCTCCCGGACCAGGCCAGGCAGCACCAGGTTGCCGTAGGCGTCCTCGGAGTTCACCGCGCGCAGCGCCCGGAACGCCGCCAGCCGCGCCGGATCGGAGTGGCGACGCCGCTGGCCCGGGGCCTGTGCGGAGTAGGGCCGTTCGTGCTGGGCACGCCGGTTGCGCTCGTGGCCCTTGGCGTTGCGGCGGGAGCTACCCGGCCCCGACCCGCCCTGTCCCTCCCGGTTCGGGCGGTCGACGGGGCGGACCGCGGAGCCGGTCGCTCCGCCACGCCGGTCCCCCGGTCCGCGCCGTGGGTTCCCGGCCCGACCCTGGTCGGTGCCGCCGCGGGAGCGGAAGGAGTCCCGCGCCGCCCGGGGGCCGTCCTCACGGCCGCCGGAGCCGCCTCGACCGGCCCGTCCTGGACGGTCCCGGCCGTCCTCCTGCCCACCCTGTCCGTGGGTGCTGCGGTCCTGACTCATATGAACGCCACCTGTTCCATGTGCTGCTTGCCACGGGCCCAGTCCAGGGCCGCCATGGGCTTCTTGCCTGCGGGCTGCACGCGGGTCAGTTCCACCGCGTAGGACCCGGTCCCGGCGAAGACCTGCCGGTCCCGGATCTCGACGTGACCCGGGGTGATCCCCGTGACCTGGGGTGCCGGCACCACGCGTTCGATCTTGACGCGCTGGCCGTCGAACTCCGTCCACGCCCCGGGCTCCGGGGTGACGCCGCGGACGTGGTGCGCCACCACCACGGCAGGCTGTGACCACGTGATCCGGGCGTCCGGGCCGGTGAGCTTGGGCGCCGCGCTGGCCTCTCCGCGCTGAGGCTCCGGGTGGAGGGCACCCGAGGCCACCCCCAGCAGGGACTCGGCGAGCAGCGGGGCCCCTGTGTGCGCGAGCCGGTCCAGGACGGTGCCGGCGGTGTCCTCCTCGGAGACCTCGTCCGTGAGGGTTCCCACCACGGGGCCGGTGTCCATCCCCTGGTCCAGCACGAACGTGGAGGCGCCCACCACGCGGTCGCCCGCCATCAGCGCGCGCTGGACGGGAGCCGCCCCGCGCCACTGCGGGAGCAGGGAGAAGTGCAGGTTGATCCAGCCGTGCTCGAACAGCTCCAGCGCGGCCTGCGGCAGGAGGGCCCCGTAGGCCACCACGGCGGCAATGCTCGCTCCCGTGGCCCGCAGGGCGTCGTGCAGCTCCGGGCCCACCCGGTTGGCCTTGAGCACGGGAAGGCCCAGCTCCTCGGCCCGGCGCGCCACTGCAGACGGCGTCATGGTCTTCTTCCGGCCCACGGGGGCGTCCTCGCGGGTCAGCACGGCCACCACCTGCAGCCGGGGATCCTCGTGCAGCGCCTCCAGGGGCGGGACCGCGGTCTCCGGGGTGCCCGCGTAGAGCACCTTCAACGGTTCCTGGCTCATCGGGTTCCTCCCGCCCGGTGGAAGGCACTGGCGCCGCGGGCGCCGTCAGCGTGGGAGGCGGAGGACGAGCGGGCGAACGCGGAACCCGGCGCGGCGGCGTCGTGCTCCGGGCCGGCGGCGGAACGGTGGACCGCACGGAAGGCAGGGGCACCAGAGGGCAGGGAAGAGGCGCCGGGAGCCACGCCCGGGGCGTCGCGCTGCTCGTCCCGCTCCCGCGCGATCCGCTCGGCCGTGGCACGGAACGCGTCGCTGCGCAGCTGCCTCATGGCGTCCTTGCGCTCCTCCCCCTCCAGGCGGTCGACGTACAGCCGGCCGAAGAGGTGGTCGGTCTCGTGCTGGAAGCAGCGGGCCAGCAGTCCCGTGGCCTCGCGGTGGACGGGATTGCCGTGCATGTCCACGCCCGTGATCGTGGCGCTGTCCCTGCGGGGGGTCTCGTACGAGAGGCCCGGCACGGACAGGCAGCCCTCGCCGCTCTCCTGCGGCTCGTCCCCCACGCTCAGCCGCGGGTTGACCACGTGGCCCTCGTCCCCGTGGATGCCCCACGTGAAGACCTGCAGCCCCACGCCCACCTGGGGGGCGGCGAGACCCACCCCGCCCACGGCGTACATGGTCTCGAGCATGTCCCGCACGAGCGTCCGGAGGGACTCGTCGAACTCCGTGACCTCCTGGGCGGGGGTCCGCAGCACCGGGTCCCCAATGGTGCGGATGCGCAGAATACTCACCGTGTGATGCTCTCCTCGCGAGGGTGGGGTGGATGTGAACAGCTCGTCTCAGTCTACGGCGGGCCCGGCCACGGTCCGGGTCTCCGGGGCCGCTCCCCCCGCCACCCGGCCCGTGGGCTGACCCTCGAGCGGCGGCGGGGCGATGCTGCGCAGCTGCGGGCCCGCCGCGTCCAGCTGCGCGGACCGTGCCCAGACCTTGGCCAGGGCGCAGAACTTGTACCAGTGCGCCGGCAGGTGCTCGGCCACCGCCTGCACGGTCAGCGCCTCGGTCTCCCCGATGGCCACGGCCATGAGCACCTCGGCATCCCCGTACGCCCAGGGCTCCCACTGCCCGGCGGCGGCGTCCACCAGAGACTCCTCCGCCTTGAGCCCGGCCACCAGCTGGGTCACGACCTTGGGATCCGGTGCCTTCACACGCCCGGTGCGGTCCGTCCCCTTGGTCTTGTAGTCGATCAGGCACACCTTGCCGCCGATCCGCGTCACCAGGTCCAGGGTCCCGGCGTAGCCCACCGTGGAGTTCCACACGGTGATCTCCGCCGCGAGCGGCTCCGGGCGGTAGAGCTGCCACCACTGGTCCGCACTGTCCGCGAACCGTGCCTCGTGGTGCTCCTCCAGGTCCGCACGGGCACGCTCCACCTGGTGGTCCCGGCCCATGGCACGCAGCGCAAGCTGCTCGCAGTAGTCGTGCACGCGGTCCCCCCGCTGCGCGGCCTGGTCCCGGTGCCGCTCGGCGGCCTTCGCCGCGTGGTTGACCAGGGCACGACGGCGTCGGGAGTCCCGCAGAGCGTCCGGCAGCTGCGGGTCCGCGGCGAGGGCCTGGGCCGCGCTGTAGCCGTACCAGCCGCCCAGGTCGTTGGCCTCGCAGCCGATGATCGTGGTGATGGACGGAACCTCCAGGTCCCCGCCCTCCCTGCGCGCGTACATGCGACCGGTGGGCGTGGACTGGGCCAAACGGGGTTGCGTCATGGGCCCAGCGTAGGAACGGGCGCAGACACGGACACGGCGCGAACACAGCGCGGACACGAAAAACCCGGCCCCTCCCGGGACCGGGTTTCTCGTCGTTCCGTGCGCGATACTGGGATCGAACCAGTGACCTCTTCGGTGTGAACGAAGCGCGCTACCGCTGCGCCAATCGCGCTTGCAACGTTGAAGACTCTAGAACACATGATCCGCGATCGGCAAATCCACTTCCCTCCCCCGCGTGGCCCGCGGCCGGCGACGGCGATTTGCCCGGACCCGGGCGTGTGGGTAATGTTCTTCCTCGTTGGCAACGCCCCGCAGGCCAGGCCCACCGGATGGAAACACCCGGAAGTCGCAGCAAGCGGGTAGCGCGAAAACCTGTGATACAGTTTCCGCTCGGAAGAACGGAGAACCGCAGACCAGGTTTCCGATTGACCGACAATGCGGACGTAGCTCAGCTGGTAGAGCATCACCTTGCCATGGTGAGGGTCGCGGGTTCGACTCCCGTCGTCCGCTCGCAGTTTTCGACCCTGGTCGAGACCTGAGACCTTGTCCTCCAAGGATCTGGTCCCCGGTGGGGTGGCCGAGTGGTTAGGCAGCGGCCTGCAAAGCCGTCAACGCGGGTTCGAATCCCGTCTCCACCTCGGTGCAACCACCTCGTTCAATACATTGAACATTGAGCGCGATTGGCGCAGCGGTAGCGCGCTTCCCTGACACGGAAGAGGTCACTGGTTCGATCCCAGTATCGCGCACCAGGAACAACCCCGGAACTCTGGTTCCGGGGTTTTCTCATGTCCGGGCACTGCCCCGTCACGTCCCTGGTGCGCGTGGGTTCTGGCGCTCCCGTCGGGCGTGGCATTGAGGGCCGCGCCCGGATGGGAGTCACGGCGTGTCTGCGGCCTCCAGCACACCGGCCGCCACTGCGAGGTCCTGCCAGCTCATCCCCACGCACTTGAACACGCGGGGCCGGTCCTCGGCCACGGCTGCGCGTCCCGCGACCACGTCCGCGAGCGGCACGAGCGCCTCCTCCGCCAGCGCCCCGTGGGCCACGGCCTGGATCACGTCCCCCGCCTCCCGCAACGCCGTCCCGCGGTCCTCCACGACCACCTGGGCGCGGGCCATCAGCGCGTCGTCCAGCTCCCGGGCTCCGGGCTCGTGGGAGCCCATGGCGACGACGCACGCCGAGTCCCGAACCAGCGTCCCGTCGAACAGCGGCTGGGACGCGGAGGTCGCACACACCACGAGGTCCGCCGAGCCCACCTCGTCCGCGTTACCCGCACGGGCCGTCAGCCCGAGGGACCGCGCGTGCTCGACGGCCGCATCAACCTTCTCCGGGGACCGCCCGCACACGACCACCTCGTCCAGAGCCCTCACGTCCGCGAACGCCTCGATGTGGGACAGTGCCTGCGGGCCCGTGCCGAACACCATCAGGGTGCGGGCGTCCGGGGTTGCCAGGTGGTCGGCGGCCAGTGCGGAGATCGCGGGCGTGCGCAGCGTGGTGAGCGCGTTGCCCTCCATCATGGCGCGCACGGTGAGGGTGGCGGTGTTCAGCAGCAGATAGGTTGCCTGGATCCGTGGCAGGCCCCGTTGCGGATTCCCCGGGGAGACCGAGGCCACCTTGATGCCGCTCCACGGTCCCAGCACGGAGGGCATGAGCAGCATGTGGCCCTCCCCCGCCGGCACGTTGTCGCGGGCCGGATCCTCCTCGGGGCGGAAGCCGTCCTGCAGCGTCTGGGCCAGCAGCTGACGGGCGCGCCGTGGGCTCACGGCGTCGAGGATCTGCCGGGCGGTGAACCACTGCGGTGCGCTCTCCGAGGTGCTCGGCTGGGGCTGGGTCATGCGTGGATCCTCCTGACGTGGCGGGACGGGCGGGCACGCACTCGGCGAGCCCGGGGACGCCGCTGCCCCGCACGACCGGTTGGTCCAACGGGGCAGCGGAGCAGGGTGAGGCACGTGCGGGACGTCACGCGGCGGCGTCGTGCCCCGTGCTCATGGACGAGAACGGCGCGTCACAGCATGCAGGACACGCAGCCCTCGACCTCGGTGCCCTCGAGCGCGAGCTGGCGGATCCGCGAATAGTACATGGTCTTGATGCCCTTGCGCCACGCGTAGATCTGGGCGCGGTTGATGTCACGCGTGGTGGCGGTGTCCTTGAAGAACAGCGTCAGCGACAGGCCCTGGTCCACGTGCTGGGTGGCCGCGGCGTACGTGTCGATGATCTTCTCGTAGCCGATCTCGTACGCGTCCTGGAAGTACTCCAGGTTCTCGTTGTCCATGAAGGGCGCCGGGTAGTAGACGCGGCCCAGCTTGCCCTCCTTGCGGATCTCGATGCGCGAGGCGATCGGGTGGATGGAGGACGTGGAGTTGTTGATGTAGGAGATGGAACCCGTGGGCGGCACGGCCTGCAGGTTCTGGTTGTACATCCCGTCCGCCATGACCTTCTCGCGCAGCCGCTTCCAGTCCTCGACCGTGGGCAGCGTGATCCCGGCCTGTGCGAACAGCTCCCGCACCCGCTGCGTGGCCGGCTCCCACGCGCGGTCGGTGTACTTGTCGAAGTACGTGCCGTTGGCGTAGTCGGACTTCTCGAAGCCCACGAAGGACTCCCCACGCTCCTTGGCGATCAGGTTGGACGCGCGGATGGCGTGGTAGGTCACCGCGTAGAAGTACATGTCGGTGAAGTCCACACCCTCCTCCGAGCCGTAGAAGATGTGCTCGTTGGCCAGGTAGCCGTGCAGGTTCATCTGCCCCAGACCCACCGCGTGGGACATCTGGTTGCCGCGCCGGATCGAGGGGACAGAGTCGATGTTGGACATGTCCGAGACCGCGGTCAGACCCCGGATGGCGGTCTCGATCGTGGCGCCGAAGTCCTCGGACTCCATGGCCATCGCGATGTTCATCGACCCCAGGTTGCAGGAGATGTCCTTGCCCACCTCGGCGTACGTGAGGTCCTCGTTGTACGTGGAGGGCTCGGAGACCTGCAGGATCTCGGAGCACAGGTTGGACATGATGATCTTGCCGTCGATCGGGTTGGCCCGGTTCACGGTGTCCTCGAACATGATGTACGGGTAGCCGGACTCGAACTGCACCTCCGCCACGGTCTGGAAGAACTCGCGGGCGTTGATCTTTCGCTTGGTGATGCGGGAGTCGTCCACCATCTCGTGGTACTTCTCGCTCACGTTCACGTCCGCGAAGGGCACGCCGTAGATGCGCTCCACGTCGTACGGGGAGAACAGGTACATGTCCTGGTTGTTCTTGGCCAGCTCGAACGTGATGTCCGGGATGACCACGCCCAGGGAGAGGGTCTTGATGCGGATCTTCTCGTCCGCGTTCTCCCGCTTGGTGTCCAGGAAGTTGAGGATGTCCGGGTGGTGCGCGTGCAGGTACACCGCACCGGCGCCCTGGCGAGCGCCCAGCTGGTTCGCGTAGGAGAAGGAGTCCTCGAGCAGCTTCATCACGGGGATCACGCCCGAGGACTGGTTCTCGATCATCTTGATCGGAGCACCCGACTCGCGCAGGTTGCTCAGCGCGAACGCCACACCACCGCCGCGCTTGGACAGCTGCAGCGCCGAGTTGATGTTCCGCCCGATCGACTCCATGTTGTCCTCGAAGCGCACCAGGAAGCACGAGACGAGCTCGCCGCGCTGCTTCTTGCCCGCGTTGAGGAACGTGGGCGTGGCCGGCTGGAAGCGCCCGGAGATGATCTCCGCCACGAGCCGCTCGGCCAGGGCCTCGTCCCCGTCCGCGAGGTACAGCGACACCATCACCACGCGGTCCTCGAACCGCTCCAGGTAGCGCTGACCGTCGAAGGTCTTCAGCGTGTAGGACGTGTAGAACTTGAACGCCCCCAGGAAGGTCTGGAAGCGGAACTTGTAGCCGTACGCCTGCTTGGACAGCTTCTTGACGAACTCGAAGCTGTACTTGTCCAGCACCTCGGCCTCGTAGTACTGGTGGTCCACCAGGTACTTGAGCTTCTCCTCGAGGTCGTGGAAGAACACGGTGTTCTTGTTGACGTGCTGCAGGAAGTACTGCCGCGCCGCCTGCCGGTCCGCCTCGAACTGGATGCGGCCCTCGGCGTCGTAGAGGTTCAGCAGGGCGTTGAGCTCGTGGTAGCCCAGACCCCGGTACTGCTCCGGGCAGGTGGGGTCCTCGTGGCCGGGCTCGACGCTCACTCCCGGGGTTGCGTGAATGCTTGCCAAAACTCTTCCAATCCTTGGGTGACTTTTTCGACGTCCTCGTCCGTGCCCATCAGCTCGAACTTGTAGAGCAGAGGGACCTGGCACTTGGCGGCCACCTTCTCCGCAGCCACGCAGAACAGCGGGCCGAAGTTGGTGTTGCCCGCACCGAGCACACCTGTGAGGTGCTGACGGGACGGGGCGTCGTTGAGGAACTTGACGACTTGCGGGGGAACGGACCCCGCTCCCCCGGGGCGTCCGTAGCTGGGCACTGCCAGCACGTACGGCTCCGTGATGCGGGGAGCAGGCTCAGAGGTCTTGAGGGGCAACCGGACGGATCGCACCGGAAGCTTGGCGATGAACCGGTCGGTGTTGCGTGTGACGGAGGAGAAGTACACCACCAGGGGTGCGTCCTCGTCCGCCACGATCGGAATGCGATGACGTTCCCGCTCCTGCGCCTGAGCGAGAACCGAGGCCAGTGCGCTCATGCCGGGTCACTTCGATTCTTCGGGGGTGTTGTGTGATGGTTCCGATACGGGGCATCGGCGGTGCCCCGGGGACCTGGCCCGGAGGCGCCGGCCCGGGAGGCCGACCGGTCCGGATTCGTCTCCGGTCCGGATTCGTCTCCGGTTCGGGTCTGTGCTCTCGGAGATGCTCTCCGCTCCGGGTGGGCCCGAAGTCGCCGCCGGCCGGGGAGACGGGCCACCCGGTGACCCTCCTCCGCGAGCGTTCTCCACCGGGAGCGTCGTTCGCAGGGGCCGGGGTTCGTGCCGGGGACGCCCCCTGATCCCGCCCGGTGCCCTGATCCCGCCCGGTCCTGCGCGGGTGGCGGAACCATGGTCTCCCGCGGCGCCGTGCGCTCAGGCGGAGAGCAGCAGAGCCAGGGAGTTGATCTTGTCCGGGCGGAAGCCGGACCAGTGGTCCGAGCCGGTCTCCACGACGGGCACCTGCTGGTAGCCCAGACCCACCACGTGGTCGTACGCGGCGGAGTCCTCGGTGACATCCACCACCGTGTAGTCGATGCCCTTCTTGGTGAGGGCGCGGTAGGTAGCGTTGCACTGGACGCACGACGGCTTGGAATACACGGTGATTGACATAGCCCATTCTCCTTGCGGGAAGTACCGATTTCTCCGGCGCTTCCGAAGCCTCGCGGTGGGTGACCGGGGCGGTGCGCCAGACGGTGGAACATCTGGATCAATACTACATCTAGTGTCGCGCGTGGGTAGGGCACCCAACATGATGTGGTCGCGTGTTCCACAGGGGCACCCGGGTTTTCCCCCGGCTTGTCCACAGGACACGAGCTCCGGGACCGCGTGATCACGCGGTCCCGGACCCCTGAGGTGTGGACAAGAGGTGTTCCGGAAGTCACCGAAAAACTTTCCGGGCAGGGTTGCGGAGGATGCGGGAGCAGCGCAAGGGACAGCGCGGGCGGTCCGGGCGCGACCCGGCACCTCGGCCCACGGTGCGTGGGCAGCCCGGTGGTCAGAGCAGTCCGGCGTCCCGGAGCTGGTCGGAGATGGAGGCGCCGTCGTTGGCCTCGATCCACAGGACGCCCTGGGGCACCGTGACCCGGTGCCGGTCGGTCACGCGCGCACCCGAGGCCAGGACGGCCTCCGTGGGCGACAGGTTGCGGATCACGATGGCCGCGACGGACTCCGGATAGCGCTGGGCGAAACCCGAGTAGATCTGCGGATCGTGCTGGCCGTCGTCCCCGATCAGGATCCACTTCACGTGTGGGAACCTCTCGACCAGGCGCTGCAGGTTCTGCACCTTGTGCTGGGAACCCGAGCGGAACCACCGGTCGGTGGTGGGCCCCCAGTCCGTGAGCAGGAGCGCCCCGGAGGGGTAGGCGTTGCGGGTGAGGAACCGGCGCAGCGTGGGTGCCACGTTCCACGCGCCCGTGGAGAGGTACAGGAACGGGGCGTGCGGGTGCCTGCGCCGCAGCCGGTCCATCATGGTGGACATCCCCGGGGTGGGGATGCGCGCGTGCTCGTTGGCCACGAAGGAGTTCCACGCGGCGAGCATGGGCCGCGGCAGGGCCGTGACCATCACCGTGTCGTCGACGTCGCACACCACGCCCAGGTGCTGCTGGTCCGAGACCACGGTGATCGTGGCCTCGGTGACGGTGGAGCCCTCGGCCTGCATGTAGATGGTGTGCACCCCGGGCGCCATGGAGACGTTGAGGTCCACGTCGATCACACCGCCTCTGTCCGCCACGAAGTGGAACTCGTGGTCCCCCAGCCACACGTTGACGTGGGCGAAGGCGTAGGGCACGGAGGAGAAGGAACGCCAGCCGCGGATGGACTCTGCGGCGTCGTCCGTCTCGTCCACGAGCGAGCGGGTCTTGAGCAGCACGCGACCCAGCGCGCGCACGTAGCGCGGACTGCCGTAGCCGTCGAAGGCGAGCATGGTGGGGATGTCCCCCCGCTGCACTGCCCGGCCCTGGCGCCACCGCTGCAGCTTCTGGTCGAAGCGGTAGCCGACGTTGATCGCTTCTTCCGTGACCTGGTCCACGGACGGCAGCAGGTCCCCGCCACCACTGTTCTTCGCCATGGCTCACAGTGTTCCACAGGCCCGGGCGTGTACTGTCGCGCGTTTGCGCGCTCACGCTCCGTGTCATGGTGTGCCTGCCTTTCGCAGGACTCTGCCGGGTGCGGCCGCCGCCCCGTTCCCCGGTCCGTGCTCGCGGAGCCGCCGGGCGTGGCCGGGGCCCTGCTCCCGTGGTGGGCGGGACGCGGCAGGCCGGGAACCCAGCAGCGTGCGGGGGTCCGGGAGGGTCTCCGGCCGGGAGAGGTCCCACGCCCGGGCGGCCTGGATGCCGATCCCCCGCGGCCCCGTGCGCCGGGTGTGGCCGTGGACCAGCAGCAGGGTCGGGGCGAAGAGCACCTCCCCGGACTCGGCCTGGGCCTCGTCGAAGAACGTGCAGTCCACGGCCCCGGAGCCGTCGTCCAGAGAGATGAACACCACGCGTCTGCCGCTGCGCATGGGCGGGGTCATGGTGGACACCCGCACCCCGGCCACCACCACCTCGCTGCCGCTGCGCAGTCCCAGCAGGTCCTCGGCGCGGGTGGCCCCGTAGGAGCGCATGAGCTCCGCGTGGGAGTCCATCAGGTGAGCGCTGACCTCGATGTCCATGGTCTCCATCTCCGCTCTCACCCTCTCCTGCGGGGACGGCTCCGGGAGCCGGGCCGGCAGGGAGGTCAGGTCCACGTCCCCCAGGGGAAGAGCCAGTTGACCCTCACCCGGTTGCGCTCCGCTCGCGGCTCCGCGCGCCACGGCCGGGCGGTCCGCCCGGTCCGTGAGGAACCGCACCATGTCCGTGCGCGAGGCACGGGCCCCGGCATCGCGCAGGAGGCTGTCGAGGGCCCCGGCGGTGGCCAGTCTCTGCAGGGTCCTGCGGGAGGGACGGGCCCGGGACCGGACCTCGGCGAGGCTCCCGTACGGCTGTCCTGCCAGGAGCCGCTCGACCTCGGCGGCACTGATGCCGGTGATGGCACCCAACGACATCCGGATCCCCCACGCCCCGTCCTGGGTGTGGGGGATTCCCGCGTCCAGGTCCCCGGAGGCCACGGTCCCGGGACGCGGGGTGACCGGCTCCACGCGGTGGCACTCCCCGCTGCGGTTGATGTCCGGGCCCAGGACGGGGATCCCCATGCGGCGGGCCTCCCCCACGAGCAGCCGCGCCGGGTACATGCCGGGATCGTGCTCCCAGACGCCCGCCATGAAGGCCTCCGGGTGGTGGGTCTTCAACCACGCCGACTGGTATGTGGGGACCGCGAAGGCCACTCCGTGGGCCTTGCAGAACCCGAAGCTGCCGAAGGCGTGGAGGATCTCCCACACCGTGTCGACCACCGCCGGGGAGTAGCCGCGAGCGCGTGCGCCGTCCCGGAACGCGGTTTCCACGGGGCCCTCGGAGGGGGAGCCGAGCAGTCGCCGCCAGACGTCCGCCTGTCCGAGTCCGCACCCGGTCATGCGGTCCATGATGCGCATGATCTGCTCGTGGTAGACGGCCACGCCGCGGGTTTCGGCGAGGATCTCCTCGAGGTCCGGGTGGGGGTAGACGGGGGTGGACCAGCCGTGCCGGGCGTTGAGGTAGGGGCGAACCATGTTGGCCTGCATGGGTCCGGGGCGGAAGAGGGAGATGTCCACGACGAGGTCGTTGAACTCCTCGGGTCCCATGGTCCCGATGAGCTCGCGCTGGCCCGGGGACTCGATCTGGAAGCACCCGAGGGTGTGGGTGGAGCTGATGAGACGGAAGGTGTCGGGGTCGTCCCGGGGCATGGTGTCGAGGTCCGGGGGTGGTTCGTGGGGGTGCAACCGGGTGATCTCGGCCACGGCGTGGGCCAGGGTGGACTGCATGCGCACGCCCAGGATGTCGAGTTTGATCAGCCCCATGGGGTCCATGTCGTGCTTGTCGTACTGGGACATGGGCAGTCCGATCCCGCTGGCCTGCACGGGGGTGCGCTCCAGCAGGGTGGTGTCCGAGAGGATCACCCCGCAGGGGTGCATGGAGATGTGGCGGGGCAGCCGGTCGAGGCGTTCGGTGAGGTCCACGAGCAGGTCCATCTGCCGGTTGTCCCTGAGCCGCTCCGCGAGGGGTGCCAGTTCGGGACGGCGGGAGATCTCCTCGCGCAGCGTGCCCCCGGGAACGCGCCACAGCTGGCCGGCCACGTGGTCCACGTCCTGGGCCCCGAGGCCGAGGGCGAGCCCGGCGTCGCGGACGGCCCCGCGGGAGCGGTAGGCGTTCTGCATGCTCATGAGGGTGACCCGGCGGGCTCCGAAGCGCTCGAAGATCCGCCGGTAGACGTCGTGGCGCCGCGCGCTCTCCATGTCGATGTCGATGTCCGGGAGGTTGGGGCGCAGCGGGGAGAGGAAGCGCTCGAAGACGAGGTCGTACTCGAGGGGGTCCGCCGGGGAGATCCCGAGCAGGTGCACCACCAGGGAGGAGACCCCGGAGCCGCGCGCGGCGTGGCGCACGTCCATGGCGCTCATCAGGTCCGAGACCTCTCCCACGGTGAGGAAGTACCCGGCGAAGCCCAGCCGGGAGATGACGTCCAGCTCGCGTTCGAGACGCCCCCGCAGGGACTCTCGGTTGAGCCCGGGGACGGTGCGGTCCCAGTCCTCGCCGCCGTGCAGCCGGGCGAGACCGGCGTAGCAGCGCCGGGCGAGTTCGCGGTCCGGGTCCCCCCGCAGCCCGAGGACGGAGGCCTCGGGGATCACGGGCCTGCCCACCCCCAGGTCCTCCTGGAGGTCCAGGGCGCAGCGCTGCGCCAGGTGGTGGGTGTCCGCGAGCAGTCCCGCGGGCCCGGTGGCCCCCTGGTCCGCGGCGCTCGTGATCTCGTGGGCCAGGCGCGCCATCCGGTCACCGTCCTTGAGCCAGCCCTGGCCGTTGGGCTGCAGCACGCCGCGCTCCGCCCCGGCGAGCTCGTCGAGGGACATCAGCGTGCGGGCGGCGTCGAGGACGTCCGCGGTCACGGCCTGCCCCGGGTGGGCGTAGCGCACGGCGTTGCTGAGCACCACGGGCACTCCCGCCTGGTGCCCGATCTCGTACATGCGCACGGCGTGACCCGTGCTCAGCGGCGCGCCCTGGGGTGCCAGGTGGGTGGTGGTCTCCACCACAAGGGCCCCGGGAGGCACTCGTGCCTGCCAGCGGGACAGCGCGTTCCGGGCGGCCCGGTAGTGCCGACGGGCCAGCAGTCTGCCCACGTCCGAGTCCGGCCCCACGAGCACCACGAGTCCCGGTTCCCCGCCACGGGCGGCGCGGTGCACGTGACGGGCGATCTGCTCGGGGGTGAGCCCCACGGGGTGCGCCGCGCTGCGGTCGTGGGCGCGGTGCGCGGCCGAGACCAGCCGGCACAGGGCGGCGTACCCGGCCCCGCCGTTGTGGCCCGTGGCGAGCACGACCACGCGTCCGACCACCCGGGGCGTGACGGGGCGACGCCGCCCGGGCCCCGTCCCGGACGACGGGGCCACCCGGCGGGATGCGCTCCGTCCTCGGGACGCGGTGTCCCGCCGGGGCGCACCCCCTCCGGGGGACGCTCCGCGTGCAGTTCCGGGGCCGCGGACGCCCTGCCCCTCCGAGGACCGTGGCGGCGTGGCCCCCAGCAGCGCGAGGTCCACCCCCAGCACGGGGGTGATGCCGTGGGCCCGGCAGGCCAGCACGTGCTTGACCGCACCGTAGAGGCCGTCCCGGTCCGTGCAGGCCAGGATCTGGGCGTCCTGCCCGGCCGCCGTCTCCGCGAGCTCCTCGGGACGCGCCACACCGTAGTGCGCGCTGAAGGCCGAGGCCACGTGAAGGTGAGGGAACCACATGCCCATATTCGAAACTTTGTTCGAATGTTTGTCAACCACCACAGACCCTTGCGGGGCTCCCACCGCCCGGTGCTGCACGGGGGTCTCAGCAGCTGACACGGAGCAGTCCCCACCGGCCCGTGGACTGGTCCCGGGTGAGTTCGAAGGTGCGCGCCACGGCGGCGCCGGCCTCCACGGCCTGGACCCGCCAGCGCTCCCGGTCCACCGCACTGGTGGGGCTCTCGCGCGGGACGCGATCCGCCAGATCCCACCAGTTGCAGCGTTCGTACCAGTGGATCACGGGCTGCAGCACGCGCTGACCGCGGCCACGGTAGAACAGCTCACACGGATTCCCGGAGGAGTCGCAGTGCACCGAGAACTCCCCCGTGGCATCCGGCACGACGGCCTCCCCCGCACCCTCGGCCCTCGCGTCCACGAGGGTTCCGCCGATCACGGGGACCGCCTCCCACGGGTCCTCGTGGCGCTCGATCTCCACCGCGTCCAGCACCGTCATGATGGCTCACCTTCCCCAGGTATTCGAAACTTTATTCGACTCCTGAGACGGTGCCAAGGCCGTCCGACACGCATAAGCGACCGGCCCCGTCGGGGAACGGTGCGGGTGGCCTGAGCATCCCCGGCGCGGCGAGCGCGGCGCCCAGGACGCCCGACTCTCCTACCCCGGGTTCTGCCCCACCGCCGCGAACACGGCCCCGGTGGCCCGCACGAGGTCCTCCGGCGCCAGCCCCACATCGAAACCACGTCGGCCGCCGGAGACGTACACGCGCTCCAGACGACGTGCGCTCTCGTCCACGACCGTGGGCAGCGTGGTGCGCTGCCCGAGTGGGCTCACCCCGCCGAGCACGTAGCCGCTCAGCCGCTGCACGTCCCCGGGGTCTGCGAGGTGCGCCTTCTTGGCACCCAGCGCCGCGGCGACCGCCTTGAGGTCCGCCCGCGCGGAGACCGGCACCACGCACACCCCGAAGCCACCGTGGTCCAGGGCCACCACCAGGGTCTTGAAGACGCTCTCCGGGGGCAGTCCCAGGGCCTGTGCCGCCTCGTCCCCGTAGGACTCCGCCCGGGGGTCGTGCTCGTAGGGCAGTGCCTCGAACGGGATTCCCGCCGCCTCCAGGGCCCGGGTGGCCGGGGTGGCCGGTGCCGAGTGCTTCTTGGCCGCCATGAGATGTCCTCTCCGTCTCGTCCGCACCCTCCCGGACCGCGCCTCCGCCGGCGGGGCCGTTCCAGGGGCCCGGCCCGGGCCCGCATCCCGGTTCCCGTACGGCGGCGCGCCCGGTTGGGTACTGTGGTGTCACGCCCGCACCGCGGGAGGTGCAGGGCTCTGGTTCCTCGAGCCTACGACCTCCCGGCGCGCGGTCCCCTTCCACCGCAGCACCACCACACCGCAGCACCACCGCCCGGCAGTCACAGCTCCATCCGATTC
>NZ_JASDCY010000121.1:0-1279 GCF_030407675.1 Kocuria sp. APC 4018
AGGAAATCTCATCTCGGAGCAAGCTTCCCGCTTAGATGCTTTCAGCGGTTATCAATCCCGAACGTAGCTAATCAGCGATGCTCCTGGCGGAACAACTGACATACCAGAGGTTCGTCCGTCCCGGTCCTCTCGTACTAAGGACAGGCCTCCACAAATTTCCAACGCACGCAGCGGATAGGGACCGAACTGTCTCACGACGTTCTGAACCCAGCTCGCGTACCGCTTTAATGGGCGAACAGCCCAACCCTTGGGACCAACTCCAGCCCCAGGATGCGACGAGCCGACATCGAGGTGCCAAACCATGCCGTCGATATGGACTCTTGGGCAAGATCAGCCTGTTATCCCCGAGGTACCTTTTATCCGTTGAGCGACGGCCATTCCACAATGTACCGCCGGATCACTAGTCCCGACTTTCGTCCCTGCTCGAGCTGTCACTCTCACAGTCAAGCTCCCTTGTGCACTTACACTCAACACCTGATTGCCGACCAGGCTGAGGGAACCTTTGGGCGCCTCCGTTACTCTTTAGGAGGCAACCGCCCCAGTTAAACTACCCATCAGGCACTGTCCCTGACCCGGATCACGGGCCGAAGTTAGATGTCCAGAGTGACCAGAGTGGTATTTCAACAACGACTCCACCACCACTAGCGTGATAGCTTCACAGTCTCCCACCTATCCTACACAAGCCACACCGAACACCAATACCAAACTATAGTAAAGGTCTCGGGGTCTTTCCGTCCTGCTGCGCGAAACGAGCATCTTTACTCGTACTGCAATTTCGCCGAGTTCATGGTTGAGACAGTAGGGAAGTCGTTACTCCATTCGTGCAGGTCGGAACTTACCCGACAAGGAATTTCGCTACCTTAGGATGGTTATAGTTACCACCGCCGTTTACTGGGGCTTAAATTCTCCGCTTCGACCCAAGGGTCTAACAGGTCCTCTTAACCTTCCAGCACCGGGCAGGAGTCAGTCCGTATACATCGTCTTACGACTTCGCACGGACCTGTGTTTTTGATAAACAGTCGCTTCCCCCTAGCCTCTGCGACCCCACCCAGCTCACACAGCACGTGTGATCACCAGACAGGGCCCCCCTTCTCCCGAAGTTACGGGGGCATTTTGCCGAGTTCCTTAACCATGATTCTCTCGAACGCCTTAGTATTCTCTACCTGATCACCTGTGTCGGTTTGGGGTACGGGCGACTAGAACCTCACGTCGATGCTTTTCTTGGCAGCATAGGATCACCGAATTCCCTCACCTAAGAGAGTCCCATCACATCTCAGGC
>NZ_JASDCY010000122.1:0-1057 GCF_030407675.1 Kocuria sp. APC 4018
CTGGAAGAACTCGTGGCGGACCTCAGCGAACCTCTCGGGGCTGAGCACAGTGCCTTCGGCCTGTTCATCGACGAGATGCAGGACCTGGATCCGGATCTGATGAGTGCCATCATCACGGTGCAGCACATCGCTGGGCAGCGGGAGTGGCCGTTCTACCTCATCTGCGCGGGACTGCCCACCTTGCCCGCGACCCTCAGCGCCGCACGCAGCTACGCAGAGCGCCTCTTCGACTACCGGAGCATCGGACCGCTGAGCCGAGAGGCGGCGGGTCATGCCCTGTCCAGGCCCGCGAAGGAGGTCGGTGCAACCTTCGAGCCCGAGGCTCTCGATGCGCTCGTCTCCGCCACGGGCGGCTATCCCTACTTCATCCAGGAGTTCGGCCAGGCCGTGTGGGAGGTCGCCCCGTCCACTCCTTTCACCGCTGAGGATGCCGAGCTGGCCATCCAGCGGGGGTGGGCGCAACTGGACGCCGGGTTCTTCCCCGCACGGTGGGGACGGGCCACTGGCAGAGAGCGTCAGTACATGAGCGCCATGGCACAGGATGGCGACGGGCCGTCGAGAACCGGTGAGTTGGCGGCACGCCTCGGTGTCACCACGAGCACGCTCGGTCCCACCCGCGCGCAGCTGCTTCACAAGGGCATGATCTACGCACCTGAGCACGGGAAGGTGGCCTTCACGGTGCCTGGCATGGCCGGATACATTGCTCGGCAGTTCGGAGCATGAGGCACCCCCGGGACATCGACCTGCCCCTCACCGTGGACCGCACCTCCGGGGTGCCCCTGGGTGAGCAGCTGGTGCGTCAGGTCCGTGACCTCGTGGCGCGAGGCGTGCTCCGCCCCGGTGACCCGCTGCCCTCCTCCCGGGCGCTCGCGGCCCGCCTGGGCACCTCCCGCGGCACCGTGACCGCGGCGTGGGACGTCCTCACGGGGGAGGGCTACCTGGTGGCGGACCGTGGCGCCACCCGGATCACGCCGTCCCTGCACCTGGACCCGGAGAACGCACCGGCACCGGCGCCGCTCCCAGCCCGCACGACGCCGCGCCGGTCCCTCCCCGTGCC
>NZ_JASDCY010000123.1:0-962 GCF_030407675.1 Kocuria sp. APC 4018
GTGATCTACCCATGGCCAGGTTGAAGCGCGTGTAAGAGCGCGTGGAGGACCGAACCCACTTCAGTTGAAAATGGAGGGGATGAGCTGTGGGTAGGGGTGAAAGGCCAATCAAACTCCGTGATAGCTGGTTCTCCCCGAAATGCATTTAGGTGCAGCGTTGCGTGTTGCTTGCTGGAGGTAGAGCTACTGGATGGCTGATGGGCCCTACAAGGTTACTGACGTCAACCAAACTCCGAATGCCAGTCAAGTTGAGCGTGGCAGTGAGACTGTGGGGGATAAGCTTCATAGTCGAAAGGGAAACAGCCCAGACCATCAACTAAGGCCCCTAAGCGTGTGCTAAGTGGGAAAGGATGTGGAGTTGCTTAGACAACCAGGAGGTTGGCTTAGAAGCAGCCACCCTTGAAAGAGTGCGTAATAGCTCACTGGTCAAGTGATTCCGCGCCGATAATGTAGCGGGGCTCAAGTACACCGCCGAAGTTGTGGCATGACACCGTATAGCTGAGCCGTTTGTGGTTGAGGTGGTGTTGTGGGTAGGGGAGCGTCGTTGGGGTAGTGAAGCTGCGGGGTGACCCAGTGGTGGAACCTCAACGAGTGAGAATGCAGGCATGAGTAGCGATAGACGGGTGAGAAACCCGTCCGCCGGATGATCAAGGGTTCCAGGGTCAAGCTAATCTGCCCTGGGTGAGTCGGGACCTAAGGCGAGGCCGACAGGCGTAGTCGATGGACAACGGGTTGATATTCCCGTACCGACGAAGAACCGACCCTACTGAACCGGGGATACTAACCACCCGAACCACCATGACCGTGTGCCCTTGTGGTACGCGGGGTGTGTGGGGAGCGTGGGACCTGATCCGGGGAGGTAAACGTGTTAACAGGTGTGACGCAGGAAGGTAGCCGAGCCAGGCGATGGTTGTCCTGGTCTAAGCATGTAGGGTGACCCGTTGGTAAATCCGCGGGTTGTG
>NZ_JASDCY010000124.1:0-572 GCF_030407675.1 Kocuria sp. APC 4018
CAACCCTCGTTCTATGTTGCCAGCACGTGATGGTGGGGACTCATAGGAGACTGCCGGGGTCAACTCGGAGGAAGGTGGGGATGACGTCAAATCATCATGCCCCTTATGTCTTGGGCTTCACGCATGCTACAATGGCCAGTACAATGGGTTGCGATGCCGCGAGGTGGAGCTAATCCCAAAAAGCTGGTCTCAGTTCGGATCGTGGTCTGCAACTCGACCACGTGAAGTCGGAGTCGCTAGTAATCGCAGATCAGCAACGCTGCGGTGAATACGTTCCCGGGCCTTGTACACACCGCCCGTCAAGTCACGAAAGTTGGTAACACCCGAAGCCGGTGGCCTAACCCTTGTGGGGGGAGCCGTCGAAGGTGGGACTGGCGATTGGGACTAAGTCGTAACAAGGTAGCCGTACCGGAAGGTGCGGCTGGATCACCTCCTTTCTAAGGAGCACAGTGGCTGGCCGTGTGGCCGGCACCCACGATCCTCGTCATCTTCGACGGGGTGTGGTTGATGCTCATGGGTGGAATATCAGCAAGCGGACACGCTGCTCCCTGACACGGGAACACGACCGGACA
>NZ_JASDCY010000125.1:0-562 GCF_030407675.1 Kocuria sp. APC 4018
TGCGTCAGCGCGGAATCATCCGCGGTTCGACGGCAGGGGCCCAACGCCACGGACCCGGCAACCGTCAGTGGCCGGGTGAGGGCTTGACCGAGATCACGGGCACGGCCGACTCAAGAATGATCTGCTGCGCGGATGATCCCAGGAAGATCTTGCCTGCAGGGGACCGACGCCGCACGCCCACCACGACGGCCTCCACCTCGGCACGATTGGTGGCGTCCACCAGATCCCCCACGGCGTCGCGACTACGGGCCGCGGCGTGCTCCACGCTCGCGCGGTCGTAGTCGATCGTCGAGAGATCTGGCTCCGAACCGTCCACGGGGAACACCACAAGCTCCGTGTTCCTCCGACGGGCCTCCTCAACGGCGAAATCGCGGGCGGCGAGACCAGCCGGGGAGTCGGCAGCGGCAAGAATGATGCTCATGGGTTCTCGTTTCGTCAGGCGGGGCGGTTCCGGGACGGACAGCTGACGGTCTTCCTGACTCGCGTGGCAACCGTGCCGACCCGTGGGCTGTGTGTATCCTAAATCACATTCTCGCGGCCCCACCGCGGAAGAGTGATCCGC
>NZ_JASDCY010000035.1:0-22437 GCF_030407675.1 Kocuria sp. APC 4018
GTCCTCGCCGGAGTCGGCGGTGGTGGCGGCGTCCTCGACCTTCTCGGCCTTGGTCTCACCGGACTTCTCGGAGGAGCCGTTGTCGGAGCCGGAACCGTTGTCGGAACCGGCCGCGGACTCGTCGCCCACGATGGCCAGGACCTGGCCGACCTCGGCGTCCTCGTCCTCCTGGACCTTGATCTCCAGGATGGTGCCGGCCACGGGGGAGGGGACCTCGGTGTCGACCTTGTCGGTGGAGACCTCCAGCAGGGGCTCGTCCACCTCGATGCTCTCGCCGACCTGCTTGAGCCAGCGGGTCACGGTGCCCTCGGTCACGGACTCGCCCAGCGCGGGGAGGGTGACCTCCACGGAGTTGCCCGACGCCTGCTTGGTGTCCGCCTTCGGGGCCTCCTGTGCCTCCTCGGAGGAATCGCCGGAATCATCGGAGGAGTTCTGGGCGGAGTCCTGCGAGGCGGACTCTTCGGCGGTGTCCGCACCGGAGTCGGATTCCTGGTCGGAGCCGCCGGAGCCGTCGCCGATCACCACGAGAGGGGCGCCGACCTCGACGTCCTCGTCCTCGTCCACGAGGATCTTCTCGACCACACCGGCCACGGGGGACGGAACCTCGGTGTCCACCTTGTCCGTGGAGACCTCCACCAGGGCCTCGTCCACCGCGACCTCGTCCCCGACCTGCTTCAGCCAGCGGGTGACGGTTCCTTCGGTGACAGACTCACCCAGTGCGGGCAGATTAACGGTTTCAGACATTGTCGCGTCCGTCCCTCTCTACAGAATTTCTCGAAAAATGTTCTACGTGTCCGGGCCCGGGCGGTACCGGGAGGAGAAAGCGGGTGCGCGTCCCCGGGGATGCGCACCCGCTCGTGGCTCAGCCGTGCAGGGGAGAGCCTGCCAGTGCCATGGCGGCCTCTCCGATGGCCTCGTTCTGCGTGGGGTGCGCGTGGACGAACGCCGCGACGTCCTCCGGGTAGGCCTCCCAGTTGACCATGAGCTGGCCCTCGCCGATCTGCTCGCTGATGCGGGTGCCGATCGCGTGGAAGCCCACGATGGGGCCGTCCTTCTCGCGCACGAGCTTGACGAGGCCGCCGGTGCCGAGGATCGAGCTCTTGCCGTTGCCGGCCAGGTTGTACTCGAAGGTCTCCACGTTCTCCTTGCCGAACTTCTCCTCGGCCTTGGGCTGCGAGTAGCCCACGGAGGCGATCTCCGGCTCGGTGAAGGTGACCTTGGGAACGTTGATGTCCGGGACCACCACGGGGTTCAGCCCGGCGATCTCCTCGGCCACGAAGCGGCCCTGCTGGTATCCGCGGTGCGCCAGCTGCACGCCGGGAACGATGTCGCCGATCGCGTAGATGTTGCCCACGCCCGTGTGCAGCCGCTCGTTCGGGGTCACGAACCCGCGGTCCATGGGGATGCCCTGGTCCTCGAAGCCCATGTCCGCGGTGTTGGGACCGCGGCCCACGGCCACGAGCACGATCTCCGCCTCGAACTCCTTGCCGTCCGCGAGGGTCACCTTGGCGCCGTTGTCGTTCTGCTCGACCTTCTCGAAGAAGGTGCCCAGGTTGGACTTGATGCCGCGCTTCTTGAACTCGCGCTCGAGCGTCTTGATGATCGCGGGATCCTCGTTGGCCACGAGGTGGGGCAGACCCTCGATCACGGTGACGTCCACACCGAACGAGCGCCACATGGAGGCGAACTCGCAGCCGATGACGCCGCCGCCGAGGACGATCGCGGACTTGGGCACGAAGTCGATCTCGAGCGCCTCGGTGGAGGTCATCACGCGGCCGCCGATCTCCAGACCCATGGTCTTGGAGACGGATCCGGTGGCCAGGATGATGTGCTCACCCGTGTACGTGGTGCCGTCCACGTCGATGGTGTTCTTGCCCGTGAGCTTGCCGTTGCCCTGGATGACATCGACCTTGCGCATCTTCATCAGCCCGGTGAGGCCCTTGTACTTGCCCTGCACGATCTTGTTCTTGTAGTCGCGCACGGCACCCATGTCGATGGACTCCAGGGTGGCCTTGATGCCGTACTTCTCCGACTCCCGGGCGCCCTCTGCGAGCTCGGCGGAGTGCAGGTACGCCTTGGTGGGGATGCAGCCCCAGTGCAGGCACGTGCCGCCGAGCTTCTCCTTCTCGATCAACGCCACGGAGTAGCCCAGCTGCACCGCGCGCAGAGCGGCGGAGTACCCGGCAGATCCTCCGCCCAGGACCAGGATGTCGTATTGGTTGTCGGCCACGTTGGCTCCCTCGGGGTTCGAGTTCTTGGATTCGGATGTCCGCCCGAGGCCCGATCCAGGGTCTGAGGAGGACGGTCACGGTTGGGGTCAAGCCTAACGCCACCCACGGGGCCCCACCAGGTATTGCTGCCCGGTGGGCCCCGCGACGTGGCGCACTTCACGCGGCGCTGCTCACTCGGCGTGGGCGGCCGCAATCTCGAGCATGGTCCGCACGCCGAAGCCCGTGCCCTCCCTGGGGGTGTAGCCCCACGGCTGGGCCTCGTTGAAGGACGGTCCGGCGATGTCGATGTGGGCCCAGGGGAGCCTGCGTCCACCCTGCTCCGGCACGAACTCGCGCAGGAACAGGCCGGCCACGAGCATTCCGCCGTGCTTGTCGCCCATGTTCTTCAGGTCCGCCACGAAGGAGTCCAGCGAGGGGCGCAGGTGCTCGGGCAGGGGCATGGGCCACGCGGGCTCGCCCGCGCGACCGGCGGCGTCGACCACGAGGGAGCGGGCGGCGTCGTCGCCCATGACACCGGCGGTGCGGACGCCGAGCGCGGCCATCTGCGCGCCGGTGAGGGTGGCGATGTCGACGAGCAGGTCGGGGTTCTCCTGGCCGGCGGCCCACAGGCCGTCGGCGAGCACCAGGCGACCCTCGGCGTCCGTGTTGAGCACCTCGACGGTGTGGCCGCTGTGCATGTGCAGGACGTCGCCGGGACGGGTGGCCGAGCCCGAGGGCAGGTTCTCCGCGAGGCACAGCCAGCCGGTCACGGCCACGGGCAGCTCGAGGGCCGCCGCGGCGAGGACCGTGCTCAGTACGGCCGCGGCACCCGCCATGTCCGACTTCATGGTCATCATCGAGGCCGGCGGCTTCAGGGAGAGCCCGCCCGAGTCGAACGTGATCCCCTTGCCCACCAGGGAGACGTGCTTCTTGGCGCGCGCCGGGGACCAGCGCAGCTTCACGAGCCGGGAACCGTTGACGGAGCCCTGACCCACGCCGAGCAGACCACCGAAGCCGCCGCGGGTCAGCTCCTTCTCCGCGAGCACCTCGACCTTGACCTTGGTGCCCTTGGCGGCGGTGGTGGCCACGTCCGCCACGAACTCCGGGGTGGCGGTGTCCGGGGAGAGGTCCACGAGCGTGCGGGTCAGACGCACCGCGCGGGCCACGTGGCGGGCACGCTCGACGGCGGGCTTCGCGGCCTTGGCGAGGTTCTTGGGCACGCTCACCACGGCGGATTCCAGGGGCCGGTCCTTGTCCTCGACGGTGCGGGTCTTCTGAGCGGTGTACACGAACGCTGCGAGGCCCACGCCCTCGGCCACGGCCTGGACCTGCTCGGCGGTGTCCACGGGCAGGGAGACCACGGCGGACGAGGCCCGGCCCTGCAGCGCACGCACAGCAGAGCCCGCGGCGAGGCGCAGGTTCTCGAGCTGCGCCCGGCCCTGGCCCTCACCGAGGCCCGTGAAGACCACGAGACCAGCGCGGACGTCGTCCGGCGCGGGGACCACGACGACCTTCTCCAGGCGGCCCGACGCCTGCGCCCGCTCGGCGAGCTGCGCCAGACGACGCCGGACTCCCGCCTTCACGTCGCTCGGCACTGAGACGGTGCCGTCCTGGAGGACGCCCAGCACGAGTGCGTCCGTGGCGGAGTCGCCCAGGGGCTTGGTGGCGGCGGTGAGGCTCACCTCATGGGTCGTGAGGATCTCTTGCGCTGTGGTCACTGTGATGTCCTTCCACGCCTGGCTGAGAACGGTCGGAGCCGCGGTGCAGGTGGCCGCGGGCCCGGGCGCAGTGCGCCGATGTGACACCGATCCTAGTCATCCGGCTGCGGTCTGCGGGGCGGGAATACCCTGTGACCCCGGGGGCGTTCCCTGTCCATCGAGGGCGCGCGCCGTGGTCTGCGGGTGCGCCGCGGCCTGTGTCCACTAGGAGGAGAAGTGATGGATCCCACGGCCCTGTACCTGGGCAACCCCGCTCTGCTGGGTGATGACCGGCTGCGTGGTCTGCCGATGATCGTGGCCCTCTCCGGGTACGTGGAGGCCGGGCACCTCGCGGGTCAGATCGAGGCAGTGGTCCTGGACTCCATGCCGAGCGAGACGGTGGCACGCTTCGACCTCGACCAGCTCTACGACTACCGTTCGCGGCGCCCCCGGGTGACCTTCGCGGAGGACCACTTCGAGGACTGGGAGGCTCCCGAGCTGAACCTGCACCTCGTCACCGACGGTCTGGACCGGCACTTCCTGCTGCTCACCGGTCCGGAACCGGACACCCAGTGGGAACGGTTCGCCGCGGCCGTGGTGGGGCTTGCCCAGCGGTTGCGGGTCTCCCTGGTGGCGATCGTGAACGGCATCCCGATGCCCGTGCCCCACACCCGTCCCGTCCTCGTGACGGCCCACGGTCCGCGCGCGGACCTGCTGCCCCGCATGGGCGGGAGCCGGCCGAGCTTCGAGGTGAGCGCCTCGGCCTCCCATCTGCTGGAGCTGCGCTTGCAGGAGCACGGGATCGACCACGTGGGTCTGTCCGTTCACGTCCCTCAGTACCTCGCGGAGTCCTACCTCCCGCAGGCTGCGGTGGCGGCTCTTGAGCACCTCAGTGCGGTCACGGGCCGCACGCTGCCCACCGACGAGCTGCGGGAGGCCTCCCGGGACGTGATCCGCCAGATCGACGAGCAGGCGAACTCGTCCCCCGAGGTGCAGGCCGTCATCGAGAGCATGGAACGGCGCTACGATGACGTGGTGGACGCGTCCGCCCGCCGGTCCATCCTCGCCGGGCCCGACGACTCCGATCTTCCTGACGCCGACGACCTCGGCGCCGCGGCCGAGGCGTTCCTGGCCGCTCGCAACGACTCGGACGGCCACCAGGACCAGTAGCCCACGGGCCGCGCGCGCGGGGGCAGAGCAACGACTGCCCCCGGAAGGCCCTCCAGCATGCCCCGCATCCCCTCGCCCAGCGCGCCCCGGTCCAGGGACTCTCTCACCGCGTGGCTGATCCTGGCGGTGGGGATGTTCGCCTATTTCTCCGCCGTGGCCCAGCGCACGAGCTTCGGGGTGGCGTCCGTGGAGGCCGCCGAGCGCTTCCAGACCGCGGCCTCCGGTCTCTCCCTGTTCTCCATGATGCAGGTGCTGGTCTACGCGGCGCTGCAGGTTCCCGTGGGGGTCCTGGTCGACCGCTTCGGCCCGCGCATCCTGATCACGGTGGGCGGGGTGGCCATGGCGGCAGGGCAGCTGCAGCTGGCCTCGGCGCAGTCGGTGGCCGAGGGTGTGGTGGGACGCGTCCTGGTGGGCGCCGGGGACGCGGCCACGTTCGTGTGCGTCATGCGCCTGCTGCCCGTGTGGTTCTCGCCGTTGCGCGTCCCGATGCTCTCCCAGGTGGTGGGCATGACGGGCAACCTGGGGCAGCTGTTCTCCGTGCTGCCCTTCGCCGTGCTGCTGCACGCCGCCGGGTGGGTGCCCTCGTTCGTGGTGATGGCGGGAATCGCCATGCTCGCCGCGGTCCTGTCCGGACTGCTGCTGCGCAACCACCCGCCCGGTGCGCGGGAGCTCAGCGACAGCATCTCTTTCTCCGCGGTGCGCGCGTCCATGGGCCTGGCGCTGCATGAACCGGGGACGCGCCTGGGCTTCTGGGGGCACTTCACGGTCCAGTTCGCGGGCAACACGTTTGCGCTGATGTGGGCCTACCCGTACCTGCAGAACGCCCAGGGGCTGGACCCGGGGCAGGCCTCTGCCGTGATGACGGTGTACGTGGTCTTCAACGTGGTGGTGGCGCCCGTGATCGGCAGGCTGAGCGCGCGCTTCGCCCACCACCGCTCCAGGCTGGTGCTGGCCTGCTGCGCGGTCAGCTGGTCCGGCTGGGCGGTCCTGCTGCTGTGGCCGGGCAGGGCTCCGCTGGCCGTGGTCTACGGGGGTGTGTGCCTGATAGCCCTCTCCCTTCCCGCCTCCATGATCGCGTTCGACATCGTGCGCTCGTTCAGCCCGCCCCGGGTCAGCGGCACGGCCACGGGACTCGCCAACGTGGGGGGCTTCGCGGCGTCCCTGCTCGCCATCTGGGTCACCGGGCTGGTGCTGGACCTGCTCTACGGAGCCGGGATCTCGTCCACCCTGTACGACGGCGAGGCGTTCCGTCCCGCGATCGCCGCCCAGGGACTCGTGGCGCTCGTGGGCACGCTGGCCATCCTGCGGTGCAGCCGCCAGGTCCGTCGCGTCCACGGACCCGATGCGGTCTGACGCGGTCTGACGCCCTTCGCGGAGGGCGCGCCCGCGGCGGGCGGTGCCGGGTGCGTGCCGCGGTGAGCGCACTGCACCACGGTGGTCCCGGTGCGCCTGCGGCCCCCGGCCCTCCACGTACGACGCCGCGGCCACGCGGACGTTCGTACCCCGGGGCACCGTGGGGGCATGACCGTGGCTCCTGAATCCACCCCGACCGTGACCGTCCGCCGCTGCGAGGACCTGCTCGCACTGATTCCCCACCAGCTGGGGCACAGCCCCTGCGACGGCACCGTGCTGTTCCTTCCCGTGAGGGATGGGCACGCCCTGTGCCTCAGCCTCGACACCCCGGATTCCCGAGCGGACCTGCCTGCGGTGGCCGAGGACCTGGCGGAACTCCTCGCGGGCACGCCGCACTGCGGTGAGCTGGTGGTGGTGGTCTACTGCGCCACGGAGACAGGGGACGCGGTGACCGAGGCCTCCGGGGCCCTCGCACGGTGGCGGAGAATCGTGGACCTCACGGGATTCGAGCTGCTGCGGCAGCTCGTGGTGGGGCCCACCCACTGGTGGGACGCCGACGAGCCGGAGCGGGCACTGCCGGCCCGGCTGATCCGGGACAGCCCCGTGAACGCCCAGCTCGTGGCCGAGGGCAGTGGAGCGGAACCACCGCTCCTGCGCGACGACCCCGTGTGGCGGTCCCGCGTGCAGGAGAGAGGAGCGCACCTGCGCGACGCGCTCCAGCGCTCCGCGGACCGCAGCCCCCGGGAGACGGCGGACCGGCACGCCGCCGCGCGGCCCCCACGGTCCACCTCGTCCCACGACCTCACGGTGGGCCAGGCCAGGGCACGGCTCGCAGCCTGGTCGGCCGCCGGGCACAGTGTGGGCCGGAACCGGAACCGCTGGGTGGCGGAAGTTCTCGCGTGGCCCGACCGCATACTCCTCCGGCTGCTGGACGACCTGGGAGACGATCTCAGCCGGGACGCCCTCCTCTACATGTGGCTCACCGGCAGCCCAGAGCGCGCGGCGGCCGCGCTGGTGGGGCTGCATGCGGCGTCGCGGCGCCTGGAGGGAGGCGCCCCGGGGCGGCTGGATCCCGACGCGGAGACCATTGACGAGGCACTGCGGTGCGTCGCCGCGGTGTCCGGGGAGTGGGACGGACCACCGCACTGGGACTCCGTGGACAGCGCCCACAGGGTGCTCCAGGTGCTCGACGCGGTGATGGCGGCCAACACCGGGGATGAGGACCGTGGGCGGGAGGCACGCACCACGGTGGTCGCCGTTCTGGCTCAGCTGGAGCACTACCGTGGGCGGTCCCTCACGGCCGCTCGCCTGCTGGGGGGACACTGCCACGAGGGCAGTGCTCCGGGGGCTGGGCGCCACGCCGTGAGCGACGTCCGGCGCCGCCTGAGCACGCTTCCCACACCGTGGTGGTGCTCGAGCCGGGCCACGGCGTGGCCGGGACGCCACCACTGGAGCCGTGGCTGACGGCACGGACCCGCGGGAGGGGCATGGGGTCGTCGTGCGTGGCCGGCGGGGGACCGCGGTGGTGCGGTGCGCGGGACGGAGCCGTGGCACGAAAAACTTTCTCCCCGGGGGTGGGAACAATCTGCGGGGGTGTGGCGTTGCCGGGAGTAGGACCCTCAGAGTCCCGGCCGGACAGCCCTGTCCCCGCGCCGGACTTGACAGGGTCATAGGCGTGTTGGCCACCCGCGTGGTACGCGTCCGAAGATCTGTCCAACGAAAGGTTTTCCGTGTCACCAGCTGCCAGCAAGACCGCGTCCGCCTCGCAGGCCCCCGCGGCGGAGACCGCCTCGGCGGCGTCGGCCTCCCAGAGCGGCGCGAGCACGAGCGGCGCCGCGAAGAAGGCCCCCGCCAAGAAGACCACGGCGGCCAAGAAGACGACCGCGGCCAAGACCACGGCCGCGAAGAAGACCGTGGCCCGCAAGAGCACCGCCGCCAAGAAGACCACGGCGGCCTCGTCGCGCACGGCGAGCTCCACCGCGCCTGCGGCGTCGGACGCTGCAGAACAGACGGCGGCCACCGCGGAGGCCTCGACCACGACGGCTTCCACCGCGAAGACTGCGGGGACCAGGACGGCAGCCCGCAAGACGGCTGCACCCAAGAAGACCGCGGCCAAGAAGACGGCCGCCACCAAGAGCACCGGCACGCGGACAACGGGCACCACCAAGACCGCGGGCACCACCAAGGCTGCGGGAGCCGCGGCCAAGGCCTCCACGGAGGAGAAGCCCGGCACCACGGAGACACCCCGCAAGAGTGCGGCCAAGGCCGCACCCAAGAGCACCGGCACCGGGCGCGGTCGCAAGAAGGCCGACCCCGTGGACGAGGCGCTCGCCGAGGACGAGATCGTGACGGAGGATCTCCAGGACGACGCCGAGGACGACGACGCCCAGGAGTCCCAGCAGGCGTCGGTGGAGGAGTCCGCGCAGCTCATGAAGGGGCGCCAGGACCGCAGCGCCCGCGGCTTCGTGCTGACCAGCAACGACGACGACGACGCCCCGGCGCAGCAGGTGGTCGTCGCCGGAGCCACCGCGGACCCCGTCAAGGACTACCTCAAGCAGATCGGCAAGGTCGCGCTGCTGAACGCGGAGCAGGAGGTGGACCTCGCGCTGCGGATCGAGGCCGGGCTCTACGCCGAGCACAAGTTCGCGGACGAGGCCGACTCCATGGATGCCGACACCCGCCGCGCCTACCGCTGGGTGATCCACGACGGCCGCCGCGCCAAGAACCACCTGCTGGAGGCCAACCTGCGGCTCGTGGTGTCCCTGGCCAAGCGCTACACCGGCCGCGGCATGCTGTTCCTGGACCTCATCCAGGAGGGCAACCTTGGCCTCATCCGCGCGGTTGAGAAGTTCGACTACACCAAGGGCTTCAAGTTCTCCACGTACGCCACGTGGTGGATCCGCCAGGCCATCACCCGCGCCATGGCGGACCAGGCCCGCACCATCCGCATTCCCGTGCACATGGTGGAGGTCATCAACAAGCTGGCCCGCGTGCAGCGCCAGATGCTGCAGGACCTGGGCCGCGAGCCCACCCCGGAGGAGCTCGCCAACGAGCTGGACATGACCCCCGAGAAGGTCGTGGAGGTGCAGAAGTACGGCCGTGAGCCCATCTCCCTGCACACCCCCCTGGGCGAGGACGGCGACTCCGAGTTTGGTGACCTCATCGAGGACTCCGAGGCCGTGGTCCCCGCGGACGCCGTGTCCTTCACCCTGCTGCAGGAGCAGCTGCACTCCGTGCTGGACACCCTGTCCGAGCGGGAGGCCGGCGTGGTGGCCATGCGCTTCGGTCTCACCGACGGTCAGCCCAAGACCCTGGACGAGATCGGCAAGGTCTACGGCGTCACTCGTGAGCGGATCCGCCAGATAGAGTCCAAGACCATGTCCAAGCTGCGCCACCCGTCCCGCTCGCAGGTGCTGCGGGACTACCTGGACTGATGCCGGCGCACGGCCCGGCAGAAGGGCACGAGATGACCGCGCGCGACGCGCAGGTGCAGGGCATCTTCAACCGCATCAATGTGGAGTACGACCGCATCAACGCGCTCATGACCCTGGGCGGCCACGCCCGCTGGTGCCGCGAGGTGGCCCGGCGGGCACAGGTGCCGCCGCGCGGGAGACTGCTGGACATCGCCACGGGCACCGGTGAGATCGCCCTGGCCGTGCGGCGTCGTGAACCGCGAGCGGAGGTGGTGGGGGTGGACTTCTCCGAGAACATGCTGGCCGAGGCCCGCACCAAGCCGGGCGCGGACTCGGTCACCTGGGAGTTCGCGGACGCCCACGAGCTGCGGTACGAGGACGCGTCCTTCGACGCCGTGACGCACGGGTACCTGCTGCGCAACGTCAGTGACGTCCCCAGGGTGCTGCGCGAGCAGTTCCGTGTGCTCAGGCCCGGTGGCCGGGTGGTGGTGCTGGAGACGGCCCCGCCGCGCGGGCTGCTCAAGCTCGCGGTCTCCGTGGGCATGAGTGTGGTGCTTCCGCTGCTGGGTCAGATCGTGGCCCGGGACCGCAGCGCGTACAGCTACCTCAAGTCCTCCACGCTGGGGTTCGTCCCGCCCGCCGAGGTGGAACGACAGCTGCGGGAGGCAGGGTTCCAGGACGTGGGCTCCGAGAGCCGGTACCTGGGGACCAACGTGATCTTCTGGGGCCGCAAGCCCACGGCCATCTGATCCTCACGGGACCGTGGTACGAGACGAGGCGCGCACCGCACGGTGCGCGCCTCGTCTCATAGCATCTCCTGCGCAGCCCCGGTCAGTCTCTGCCGCCGTGGCGCGGTGGAGGACTCAGGCCCCGATGTGCTCGGTCTCGTCCTGCCACGTGGCGGCCAGGGGACGCAGCTTGTCCTCGTTGACCCGGGCGTGGTGGGCGCAGAACAGCAGCTCGCCGCCGGTGGATTCGAGGACCACGCGGACGTAGGCCTGCGCGCCGCAGGCATCGCAGCGGTGGGTCGCATTCAGTTCACGCGCTTCGAGTGTCGCGTTCATGGGATCCTCCTCACAGGTGTGGAATGCGGCGGGCACGCGTGTGCGCACCGCAGCGCGATGTCGGCTCGATCAGCTGGATCGCACGTCCCAGTACAACCCACGCGCGCGGCCATTGCTTCCCGCGTGGCCGGTGTTTCGCCCACCGCGCACAAAACCGGGGCGCCGTCTAGAGTGATGAGGTCCCCAACGCCCTCGCGGCCCCCCCGACCCCGGAAGAAGCCCGTGACACCGTCTCGATCCGAATACAACGCCCGCCACCTCTCCGTGCTGGAGGGACTGGAAGCGGTGCGCAAGCGCCCGGGCATGTACATCGGCTCCACGGACTCCCGCGGACTGATGCACTGCCTGTGGGAGATCATCGACAACTCGGTGGACGAGGCACTGGCGGGCTATGGGCAGGACATCGCGCTGTTCCTGCACAAGGACGGCTCCGTGGAGGTCCACGACGACGGCCGCGGCATCCCCATCGACATCGAGCCCCGCACCGGACTGACCGGGGTGGAGGTGGTGTTCACCAAGCTGCACGCGGGCGGCAAGTTCGGCGGGGGCTCGTACTCCGCCTCCGGCGGTCTGCACGGCGTGGGTGCCTCGGTGGTCAACGCCCTGTCCGCGCGCCTGGACGTGCAGGTGGACCGCGGCGGCAAGACGTACCAGATGTCCTTCAAGCGCGGTGAGCCCGGAACGTTCACGGACAAGGGTGCGCCCTCCCCGAACGCGCCGTTCGAGCCGTTCACCACGGACTCGCACCTGCAGGTGGTGGGCAAGGCCAAACGGGGTGTCACGGGCACCCGGATCCGCTACTGGGCGGACGACCAGATCTTCACACCGGACGCGAAGTTCTCCACGGAGGAGCTCGTGCGCCGTGCCCGCCAGACGGCGTTCCTGATCCCCGGCCTGCGCATCACCGTCACCGACGAGCGCCGCCTGCCGGGCACCCCGGCTGCGGACGGCCCGGTGGAGGAGGTCTTCCAGTACGACGGCGGGATCTCGGAGTTCGCCGAGTTCCTCGCGCCGGACGCCCCCGTGACGGACGTGTGGCGGCTGCAGGGCCAGGGCTCGTTCACCGAGCGCGTGCCGGTGCTGGACGACTCCGGGCACGCGCAGCTGCAGGACGTGGAGCGCACGTGCGAGGTGGACGTCGCCCTGCGCTGGGGCGTGGGGTACGACACCACGGTGCGCTCGTTCGTCAACATCATCGCGACCCCCAAGGGCGGCACGCACCTGAGCGGCTTCGAGAACGCCCTGCTCAAGACGCTGCGCAAGCAGGTGGACGCGAACTCCCGCAAGCTCAAGGCCGGCAACGACAAGCTCGAGAAGGACGACGTCCTCGCCGGGCTCACCGCCGTCCTGACCGTGCGCCTGGCCGAGCCGCAGTTCGAGGGCCAGACCAAGGAGGTGCTGGGCACCCCCGCCGTGCGCCAGATCGTCGCCAAGGTCGTGGAAGCGGAGCTCACCAGGCAGCTGACGTCGAAGAAGCGCGACGACAAGGCCCAGGCGGGCCAGCTGCTCGAGAAGGTCGTGGCGGAGATGAAGTCCCGCATCTCGGCGCGGGTGCACAAGGAGACCCAGCGGCGCAAGAACGCCCTGGAGACCTCGTCCATGCCCACCAAGCTCGTGGAGTGCCGCTCCGCGGACGTGGCCCGCTCCGAGCTGTTCATCGTGGAGGGCGACTCCGCGCTGGGCACGGCCCGGCTGGCGCGCAACTCGAACCACCAGGCGCTGCTGCCCATCCGCGGCAAGATCCTCAACGTGCAGAAGGCTTCCATCACGGACATGCTGGCCAACGCCGAGTGCGCCGCGCTGATCCAGGTGATCGGCGCGGGCTCGGGGCGCAGCTTCGACCTGGACGCCGCGCGCTACGGCAAGGTCATCATGATGACGGACGCGGACGTGGACGGCGCCCACATCCGCACGCTGCTGCTCACCCTGTTCTACCGCTACATGCGCCCCCTCGTGGAGGCCGGCCGCGTCTACGCCGCAGTGCCGCCGCTGCACCGGGTGCAGATCGTGAACCCCGGCTCCAAGGCCAACGAGATGGTCTACACGTACTCGGAGCGCGAGCTGGACACCCTGCTGGGCAGCCTCGAGGAGCAGGGGCGGCGCTACAAGGAGCCCATCCAGCGCTACAAGGGTCTGGGTGAGATGGACGCGGACCAGCTCGCGGAGACCACCATGGACATCCGCCACCGCGTGCTGCGCCGGGTGCGGGTGTCGGACGCGGAGGCCGCGGAGCGCGCGTTCTCACTGCTCATGGGCTCGCAGGTGGCGCCCCGCAAGGACTTCATCGTGGCCGGCGCCTCGCACCTGAACCAGGAGCAGATCGACGCCTGACCGGCCGCTCGCCGCAGGTGGACGACCACGGGATGCGTCAGCGCGGCGGGGAGCACGACGCCGCCAGGTTGCGTCAGCGGTGACGTGACCGCCGGTCCCGCACGACAGGGCCTGCGGCCACGGACGCGGACCGCGACGTCTCAGCCCTCCGCTGACGCGGTGTCCGCATCCTCCCGGGACGCGCTCCCGGCGGTGGGAACCTCCACCGGCAGCCCCGTGAGGGCGGGACCCACGGCGGCCACGGCCCGGTCGATGCCCACCCCGGAGCCGTCCCGGCGCCCGTACTCGGTGGGCAGGCTCCGCGCGACCCCTGCGGCGGACACGGCCTTGCCCGGCCCGTGGCCCACCCACGCGAGGTTCAGCGTGTCCTCCCCGGCGAGCAGCCGTTGCGCACGCACACCCGCGGTGGCACGGCCCTTGGGCGGGAACTCGCTCAGGGGGGTGACCTTGACGGAGGCCTCTCCCATCTCCGGCAGCTGACCGTCCCCGCGGGCCTGCGTGACCACCACGGTGGACTCCTGCGGGATCACCGCCCCGCAGAAGATCACATGCTCACCGGCGGCGAGCTTCATCCCGGCCACGCCACCGGCGGTGCGGCCCTGCGGACGCACGGCGGAGGCGGGGAAGTGCAGCAGCTTGGCGTCCGAGGACACCATGACGAGCTCGGCGGCGTCCGGCGCGGCACCCACGCCCACCACGCGGTCCCCGTCCTTGAGCTTGATCGCGGACCACTGGTCCAGGTTCAGCGGGTAGTCGGGGTTCACGCGCTTGACCACGCCCGCGGCCGTGCCGATCACCACGACCTCGTTGAGGGGTGTCAGGCCCACGAGCGCCTCGTTCTTCTCTAGGCCCAGGAAGTCCGCGGCGGGCACACCGTCCGCGAGGCGGGGCACGCCGTCGAAGTCCTGCAGGACGGGAATGTCCACGCACGAGACACGCAGCATCCGGCCAGTTGACGTCACGGCGGCGATCTCGCCGCGAGCCGTCGCGGGGACCACGCTCGTGAGCGCGTCGTGCTTGAAGCGGCGCGAGCCGTCCGCCAGGGGAGTGCGCGCGGCGCTGCGGGCGATCCGCCCGGTGGTGGAGAGAAACGCCCAGCACTGGTCGTCGCTGATCTCCAGGGCCACGGAGGTGACCGCCTTCTTCCCGCCGGTCTGCGCCGCGGTCACGGCGGGCAGGTCCTCCGCCTCGAGCAGCACGGTGCGGCGCTCGTCCCCGAACTTTTGGGCGGTCTCGGACAGCTCGTCGGCGACGACGCCGCGCAGCGTGGTCTCCGAGCCCAGGATTGCCTCGAGCTCCGCGATCTCCCGCTGTAGCTGGTCACGCTCGGCCTCGAGCTCGATCCGGGAGAACTTGGTGAGCTGGCGCAGCCGCAGCTCCAGGATGTGCTCCGCCTGGGCCCGGGAGAGGTCGAAGACCGCGATCAGCCGGTCCCTGGCCTCGGCGGTCTCCTCGGAGCCTCGGATGATCTGGATGACCTCGTCGATGTCCACGATCGCGATCAGCAGACCCTCGACCAGGTGCAGCCGGTCCTGGCGCTTGGACAGGCGGAACGCGGTGCGTCGGCGCACCACGGCGATCCGGTGGTCCGTGTAGACGCGCAGCAGCTCCAGCAGGCCCATGGTCCGCGGCTGGCCGTCCACCAGGGCCACGTTGTTGATCCCGAAGGACTCCTCCAGCGGCGTGTGCTTGTAGAGCTGGGCGAGCACCGCCTGGGGGTTGAAACCGTTCTTGACCTCGATCACGAGCCGCAGCCCGTTGGTGCGGTCCGTGAGGTCCACCACGTCCGAGATGCCGGTGAGCTTCTTGGCCTGGACGGCGTCCTTGATCTTCTCGGTGACCTTCTCGGGACCCACCATGTAGGGCAGCTCGGTGACCACGATGCCCTGCTTGCGCGGGGAGACCTGCTCGATCGAGACCGTGGCGCGGGTGCGGAAGGAGCCGCGCCCGGTGCGGTACGCGTCCCGGATGCCCTCGAGCCCCACGATCCGCCCGCCCGAGGGCAGGTCAGGGCCGGGGATGAGCTTCATGAGCTCCTCCAGGGTGGCCTCGGGGTTCAGGACCAGGTGGCGGGCGCCGGCCGCGACCTCCCGCATGTTGTGCGGGGCCATGTTGGTGGCCATGCCCACCGCGATGCCCGTGGCGCCGTTGACCAGCAGGTTGGGGTACGCGGCCGGGAGCACGGCGGGCTGCTGGAACTGGTTGTCGTAGTTGGGCACGAAGTCCACGACGTCTTCGTCCAGGTCCCCGGTGAGCGTCCGGGCTGCCGGGGCCATGCGGGCCTCCGTGTAGCGCGGGGCGGCCGGACCGTCGTCGAGCGAGCCGAAGTTGCCGTGGCCGTCCACCAGGGGCACGCGCATGGCGAAGGACTGCGCCATGCGGACCATCGCGTCGTAGATCGCGGCGTCACCGTGGGGGTGCAGCTTGCCCATGACCTCGCCCACCACGCGCGCGCTCTTGACGTGGCCGCGGTCCGGGCGCAGCCCCATCTGGTCCATCATGAACAGGATCCGCCGCTGCACGGGCTTGAGGCCGTCCCGGGCGTCCGGCAGGGCGCGGGAGTAGATCACCGAGTAGGAGTACTCGAGGAAGCTGGTCTCCATCTCCTGGGTGACGTCCACGTCCACGATGTGCTCGACGAAGTCCTCGGGGAGGTCGTCCTGGGGGGAACGGGTGGCTGAGCGGCGACGAGCCATCGAGCGGCAACTCCTTGGATTCGGTGCGTGCTCCTGTGTCAGGGGCAGGCGGTTGGCTAGTCTGAAGTCTATGGGTTCCCTCGACGAGACTCCGCAGCAGCAGGCCTACCCCGAGTACTGGGAGGCGGACGTCATCCTGCGGGACGGCGCCACCGCGCACCTGCGCCCCATCAGCCCGCAGGACCAGGAGCTGCTGCAGCAGATGCACTCCTCGCAGTCCCAGGACAGCATCTACCTGCGCTTCTTCTCCTACAAGCCCAAGCTGTCCCAGCGGGAGCTGGAGCGCTTCACCACGGTGGACCACCGGGACCGCGTGTGCTTCGTGCTGATCCTGGGGGACAAGCTCATCGGCGTGGGCCGCTACGACCGCACCTCGCCGCGAGCGGCGGAGGTGGCGTTCATGATCTCGGACCACCACCAGGGCCGGGGCATCGGCTCCATCCTCCTGGAGCACCTGGCCGCGGCGGCCCGGGAGAACGGCATCAACCGCTTCACCGCCGAGGTGCTGCCCGAGAACCGCAAGATGCTGCACGTGTTCGTGGAGGCCGGCTACGACGTCTCCCGCCAGTTCGAGGACGGCGTGGTGGTCGTGGAGTTCGACATCGACCCCACCGAGAAGTCCCTGGCGGTCATGGCCGCCCGCGAGCACCGTGCCGAGGCCCGCTCCGTGCAGGACCTGCTCACACCGGCCACGGTGGCCGTGATCGGGGCCTCCGCCCACGAGGAGCACGCTGGTCACCACGCCGTCGAGAGCATCCTCGAGGGCGGGTTCACCGGAACCCTGTACGGCGTGGGCCACTCCCCGTTCGAGCGCGAGGGGCTCACCTTCGTCCCGGCCCTCTCGGAGATCCCCGACCCCGTGGACCTGGCCGTGATCGCCGTGCCCCGGGACGCCGTGGAGGAGGCGGTGACGGACTGCGGCCGAGCGGGCGTGCGCGCCGTCGTCGTGATGACGGGCGGCTACGCCGAGGACGGTGTGGAGGGTGCACTGGCCCAGCGCCGGCTCGTGCGGATCGCCCGCGCGGCGGGCATGCGCGTGGTGGGGCCTGCCAGCCTGGGGCTCATGAACACCGACCCTGCGGTCTCGCTCAACGCCTCCGTGCTGGAGCAGATGCCGCGGCGCGGTGGGCTGGGCCTGTTCTCCCAGTCCGGGGCCGTGGGCACCATGCTCTACGGCGCGGCACTGCGCCACGGGGTGGGGCTGTCCAGCTACCTGTCGGCGGGCAACCGCGCGGACGTCTCCGGCAACGACCTCATGCAGCACTGGGAGGACGATCCCGGGACCACGGTGTGCGGGCTCTACCTGCAGTCCGTGGGCAACCCGCGCAAGTTCTCGCGCATCGCGCGCCGGCTCTCGCTGTCCAAGCCCGTGATCGTGGCCAAGTCCGAGGTCACCGGGCTGCGGCTGCCCCCGGGCCACACCGGGCGCGTGACCCAGGCCCCGCCGGGCGCCCTGGACGCCATGTTCCGCCAGGCGGGGGTCATCCGGGCCACCACCGCGGAGCAGCTGCTGGACATCGCCGCGATCGCGGAGAGCCAGCCGCTGCCCGGATCCCGCCGGATCGCCGTGGTCTCCAACGCCCTCGCGCTCGCCCAGCTCACCGAGGACACGGCGCTGCGGCTGGACCTCGAGCCGGTGGTGGTCAACGGCTCCGTGGACACCACCCAGGGCGGGGAGGCCGCCCACCGCGCCGTCCTCGAGGCCGCCCGCGAGCAGCTGGCGTCCCAGGACGTGGACAGCGTGGTGCTCGTGCTCATGCCCGCGCAGGACCTGGACCGGGACGAGCTCGCGCGGGACGTGGCGCTCGCGGCACGCAGTGCGGGACGCACCACGGTGGCCGTGTTCACCGGCCAGCACGGCCCGGACAGTCTCACGGCATCGGTGCGCACCGCGGACGACGCCGCCCTGCCGTGCTTCGACTCGCCGGGCACCGCGATGCACGCCCTCGCTCAGGTGATCGACTACACCACGTGGCGCTCGCAGGAGCAGGGCGTGGTCACGGTGCCCGAGGACTTCGACTTCGAGGCCGTGGAGTCGGTGCTCGACCGGCTGCGGGAGAAGGTCACCGGGGACGAGCTCTACGAGCTGAGCACGGCCGAGCACAACGAGCTGCTCGGGCACGCTGGCATCCGGGTGCTGGAGTCCGTGCGCTTCAACGACCCGGAGGACGGCCCGGCCGCCGCCGAGCGCCTGGGGTACCCGGTGGCACTGAAGACCACGGACCCGTTCCTGCGCCACCGGCTGGACCTGGGCGGTGTGGTGCTCAACATTCAGGACTCGGACCAGCTGCGCGCGGCGATCGAGACCATGAAGCGCACCCTGGCCGGGTGGAACGTGACCGACTTCGAGGTCCAGCCCATGGCCCCCACGGGTCAGACCGTGGTGCTGCGGGCCGCCGAGGACCCTCTGATCGGACCCGTGCTGTCCTTCGGCATGACCGGCGACGCCGTGAACCTGCTGGACGACTGGGCGCACCGCGTCCCGCCGCTCACGGACCGGGACATCACCCGGATGGTGCGGGCCCCCAAGGCCGCGCGAAAGCTCTTCGGGTACCAGGGGGTCCCGCCGGTGGACACCACCGGGCTCGAGCATCTGGTGAACAGGGCGGCATTCCTCAAGGACCGCTTCCCGCAGATCGCGTTCCTGGAACTGAACCCCGTGGTGCTCTCCGGGCCGGTGCTGACCGTGCTCTCGGCCGTCGTCAAGATCGGGGACCCGGGCCAGCGCACGGACAGCGCCCGCCGCGCGATGCTGGGATAAGCGCGGCCCGACAGTGCGGGACACGATCGCCGGCCGTTTCGAGCTGCTGACGCCCATTGCGGAGGGCGGCAGCGGTGCCGTGTGGCGCGCCCACGACCTGCGGCTGGGCACGGAGTGCGCGGCCAAGGTGCTGCGGCAGCGGGACTCCGCGGACCTGCTGCGCTTCGTGCGCGAGCAGTCCGTGAACCTGGACCACCCGCACGTGGTCGCACCCTACGGCTGGGCGGCGGAGGACGAGCACGTGGCGATCGCCATGGAACTCGTCTCCGGCGGCACCCTGGAGGCCGCGCTGCAGGACAACGGCGCGGTGGCGGACTGGCTGGCGGAGGAGTTCGTGTGCCAGCTGCTGGAGGCCCTGCGGTTCGTGCACACCCGCGGATGGGTGCACCGCGATGTGAAGCCCGCCAACGTGCTGCTCGAACCCACGGGTTCTCGGCTCCCTGTCGCCCGGCTCGCGGACTTCGGCATCGCGGTCCGTCTCGACGACGCGCGCCTGACCCACACCGGCACGGTGGTGGGAACCCCCGGGTACCTGCCCTCGGAGGCCTACGCGCCGGGCAACCCCTCGCGGAGCATGGACCTCTACGCCGCGGGTGTGACCGCGGTGCGCATGGTCCTGCCCGAGGTGGACCTCAGCGCGGACCCGCTGCGCCCCGAGGACGTGGCGGAGCTCGAGCTCTTCGAGGACTCGCCCGCGCTGCGCACCGGGGTGGCGGGGCTGCTGGACCCGGACCCCGAGCAGCGTGTCCGGGCCGCCGACCGCCTGCTGGCGCAGCTGCTGGACACGGCGTCCGCTCGCGCGGGCAGGACAGCGCAGACCGCGGAGGGCGAGCCGTTCGAGGTCTTCGACGTCCTCGAGCCCACCACGGAGCGTGAGCTGTCCCCGGTGGCCGACGCCGCCCGCCTGCCCCCGGGAGCCCGGCGCACCGCCGACGCCCCGATTGCGTGGCACGCCGTGCACCGCCAGGCGATCTCCGCTCCGGAGCGCCCCGCGATGACCGAGCGCGGGGGAGACCTGCTGCGCCCCTTCTCCCCGGTGGGGGACGGTGGACACGACACGGAGCGTGCCACCCCGGCGTCGACCACCCGGTGGCCCGTGGCCGGACCGCCCGCGGAGGACAGCACGGAGCTCATCGACACCGCCGGCACCCCGGTGCTGGAGCAGGTGCCCGAGACTGGAGGGCGTGCCACCGCGGCCCCGGGACTCGCGGCACCGGGGCCCGAGGAGACGGCCCGACTGACCGCGACCTCCGGGGATCCTGCTCCCGCGGGGGCCGCGGAGGGGACGACGACGGCAGATCCAGTGGGCACGCGTGCCGCTGTGCCGTCCGGGAGTCGTGGGCCCGGGACCCGGTCACGGGCTCCCCGCTGGCCCTGGTGGGTGCTCACCGTGACCCTCGCGGTGCTCGCGCTGGTGGCGGGGTACGTGTGGCTCGGCCCGGCCCTGGCACGCTGGGGTGGGGCTGAGGGCCCGGGCACCACTCCGGAACCCACGCGGGCACCGGAGACCTCCGGGGTCCCCTCGGACGGCGTGGGCGGACCGCCCGCGGCCACCACGGACGTCACCCCGGAGTGCACGCAGCTCGAGGACGGAACGGTGTCCTGCGTGGTGACGCCCTGAGGGACCGCGGGGCACCGTGCGGCCCGCGGGGCGGCGTCGTGCGATGACACGGTGTGCCGCGGGGCCACCGGTGGAGGACAATGGCGCCATGACTTACTCAGCACCCGACGGCTCACGGCTCGTCCAGGACATCGAGAAGGCGGGGTTCTACCCGCAGCTCGTCACGGACGTGGTCATGGACTCCCTCGACGGCAGGCGGCCGGCGTCCCACCTCGTGCAGCTGGAGACCCACTTCACCAACACGGAGCTGCACCGCCACATCACGGCGCTGGTCCTGGCGGAGGACGTCCTGCACATCACCCACGTGGACGACCAGCAGCTGGACGAGAACGGCGCGGACACCGTGGCCCGCGTGTCCTCGGAGACCGTGCCCATCTCCCAGATCCGCTCCGTGACGCTGAGCTACGCGTACCATCAGCCCCAGAACTACCAGCCGGGCACACCGATCATGGAGCTGAACCTCGCGGTGAGCTGGACCGGGACGCAGCAGCTCGAGCTGTACCCGGCCATGTGCGAGGACCCGGAGTGCCAGGCCGACCACGGGTACACGGGCACCGCCGCGAGCGAGGACGTGGTGATGCGCATCAGCTCCGAGGCGGACGGGCAGGACGCCGTGGAGGGTGCGCGCGAGTTCGCCCGGACCCTGCGGCGCGCGAACGTGGCCCCTCTGACCGACTCCGGCGCCCAGATCGCACAGGCCCCGCACCAGGGGGCGTCCCGTCCGGAGCCCCCCGCCCCGCGCAGCCGCTTCGGGCACCGCCACAGCGGACGCGACGCGGGCCGCACCTCGTGAGCGCGCGCGAGCTGCCCCGCCCGCCGCGCTACGGGTCCCGCAGCATTGCGGACGTGCTGAGCTCGGCCGCCGCGGCCACGGGGGTGCCCGGGACGTGCAACGCGCTGAGCCTGCCGGCCGCGCACCGCTACGTGGTGGTGCTCGTGGACGGGCTCGGCTCCCGGCTGCTGCGGGAGGTCCAGGGCTACGCGCCCACGCTGCGCTCCGCGCAGTCCCTCGGGGAGCTCGACGCCGCGTTCCCCTCCACCACGTCCGTCTCCCTGTCCTGCCTGGGGACCGGAGCGGCCCCCGGGACGCACGGGATGCTCGGCTACGACGTGCTGGACCCCGCCACGGAGCGGGTGGTCAACATGCTGGGCCAGTGGCCCGCCGACGTCGATCCGCTCGCGTGGCAGCCTGTGCCCACCGTCCTCGAGCGCGCCGCGGAGCACGTGGACACCGCGACCGTGAGTGCGCCGCGCTTCGAGACCTCCGGACTCACCCGGGCGGCGCTTCGGGGCGGGCGCTTCGTCGGAGCCGACGGCGTGTACGCCCGGACGGCCCGCACCCTCGAGCAGCTGCGGGAGGGGCGCCGGGGACTGGTGTACTTCTACTGGGACGAGCTGGACAAGACCGGCCACAGGGTGGGCTGGCGCTCCGACGCGTGGCTGCGGTCTCTGGAGGAGCTGGACTCCGCCCTGAAACGTCTCGTGACACGGCTGCCCGCGAACACCCGGGTGCTGCTCACCGCGGACCACGGCATGGTGGACGTGGGCCCGGAGCACCGCCTGGACGTCAGTGGGGAGGCGGATCTGATGGACGGGGTCCGCCACACGGCGGGGGAGCCGCGGGCGGTGCAGCTGCACCTCTCCGCCCACGCAGATGCGGAGGACGTGGCGCAGCGCTGGCAGGAGCACTTCGGGGACGCGGTGTGGACTGCCACGCGGACCGAGCTCGCGCGGGCGGGCTACTTCGGTGCGGACCCGGACCCCCGGATGCTCGCCCGGGCGGGCGACGTGTGGATCCTGGGGAGGGAGGAGATCGCCCTCTACGACGTCTCCCGGCAGGGCACCCGGCCCTTGGGCATGGTGGGCCAGCACGGTTCCCTCACGGACGAGGAACGGTACGTGCCGGCCCTGCTGTGGTGAGCCGCAGAACCCCGCGCGGGGATCCCGTGGATGCCGTTCGACGAGTGGTCCTGGTGCGGGACCCTCAGCGGGCGGACCCGGCGTCGGCCCCCGAGGAGCTTTCGGCCTGACCCCCGCCCTGGGCCGCGTCGGCACCCGTGTTCGAGCCCTTGCCCGTGCCCCCAACGGTGGGCGGTGCCGTGGGGTTCACCGGGGGCTTCG
>NZ_JASDCY010000013.1:0-53510 GCF_030407675.1 Kocuria sp. APC 4018
ACGAGACCATCATGAACCCGGCCGTGAGCCTCGCGGCCTGACACCCCCAACTGTCACCTAAATGTGCGGCAGTCCCACCCTTCTCCAAGTGATCGCCGAGCAGGTCACCACGGCGGACATTGACAGGTACAAACCAGCGATTCTCGGGAACGCAGCCTATATACGCGATCTCCAGTAGAAGCTCACGCTCCGGCACTTGCGCACCTTTGGCTGGCAGTGACTGCGACCGTGATAGCACTGCACGCGACACAGTTCGTATGAGCGCCAACTATCGTTGCAGAAGCTTCCTGTTCGCTGAGACGGTAGTAACCGATGGATGCCAGAAGACGGAGCTCGTGATGAGCTCAACCTATCTACCTACCTCCCCCCCGATGAGGGTGGTGGTTTGTCCACGCCCTCTCACACCCCGCTATGGGGAGAACCCCAGAGCGCTCCAGGGCGGCGCGGCACTAATATCGATGCATGGACTCGATGACGAATGTGCTCAGCGATTCGGTTATGCAGATGCGGTCGCTTCTGGGTTCCGTTGCAGACACGTCATGGGCGGCCCCCGCTGGCGACGTGGAGTGGTCCTGTCGTGACACAGCGGTGCACGTGGCAGACGACCTGTTTTCCTACGCGTCTCAGATCATCGCCGAGCCCCAGGGCAGTTATCTGCCCATCGACATCGTTGTCGATCCGAACGCAACCAATCGCCAAATTCTTGATGCAATCGTCATGTGTGGTCAAATGCTCGAGCAGGCAGTTGAGAATGCCCACCCCGAGGCCAGGGGCTGGCACCCCTACGGGGTGTCGGACGGCTCCGGTTTCGCTGCGATGGGCGCAGTCGAAATTCTTGTCCACACGTACGACATGGCCAGTGGACTGGGGCTGGAGTGGAAGCCACCCGCGGCCTTGTGCGCACCATTACTGGATCGGCTTTTCCCGAACGCTCCTACCGGTGATCCCGCTGCCGTGCTTCTTTACTGCTGTGGCCGAGCGCCCCTGGGCGAGCGCCCTCGGCTGGAGGCGTGGTCCTGGGACTCCGCTGTCCCCATCACGCACTGATTCCTGGCGTTCCTTGAGTGCTGCGGCTTCTGCCAGGTGTTATCAGCCATAGAACAAGAACGACGGGGAGCGTCCCACACCAGCCCCCCGTCTTGCGACGTGCTGATGCACGCGTAACGTGACTCGGATGTCGCCTTGCGAACGCGCAGCGCCAAGAAGAAGTCTCAGGCGCCCGTCTCGACGGTGAGCTGCTCCGGGCGGTGTAGCGCCTCCACGACCTCCGCGTACCGTCGGCGCTTGTTCGTGGCCAGGACGGAACCGCGGAGCGGGCTCAACTCACTGGCCCGGCGCACGGCGTGGGCCAGCAGATCCGCGCCGGGAACGGCGTCGTCGACGATTCCTGCCGCCACGGCCGCGGGGGCGTCGTAGCGCTCGGACAGGACCATGGCGCGGTGGGCCGCGCGCGGGGCGAGGCGGGCCGTGACCAGGGCGGCCAGTCCGGACGTGAACGGGACCCGGATCGAGGTCTCCGGGAGGCAGAGGAACCCGCGCTCCGAGCGGGCGCAGCGCTCGTCGCACGCGAGGGCCAGCAGGAGCCCGCCGGCGTAGCAGTGGCCGTTGATTGCGCAGACCGTGGGGACTTCGGAGACGAGCAGCCGGGCGACAAGGCCCTGGAACGCCGCGCTGTACTCCGGTTCCACGAAGAGCTCGGGGACGAGCCCGTTCGAGAAGAACTTGCCCTGTGCCGTGATCACCAGCGCGAGATCCCCGGGTGTGGACTCCACCTGTGTGAGGGCGGCGTCGATGGCCCGCATCCGTTCGTAGGTGAAGCGGTGGTCGTCATCGGGCGAGTCGCTGATGTCGAGGACGAACACGTTCTCCTGGCGGGTCAGCTGAGTCATCTCGTCAGCATCGCACAAGACCCCCACGGAGAAGACCGCGCGGCCGGCGCCCCACCGCTGGGCAGGGGACGCCGGTCAGCGGGGCCGTCAGTCCACGAACGTCATGACCACCTTGCCGACGTTCTCCCCCGAGCGCAGACGCTCCACGACCTTCTCGTGCTCGGTCACGTCGTACGTCGAGTCGACGACGGCGCGGATCTCGCCGCGCTCCACGGCGGGGATCACCTCGGGCAGGAGCCCGGCCACGACGTCGGCCATCTCCTGCAGGCGCGTGAAGCCGAACGAGACGCCGCGGATGGTCAGACGGCGCTGACCGACCCGGTCAAGATTGATGGTCGCCTCGCTGCCCGCGGCGCGGCCGACGGGCACCAGATGACCCTCCTGCGCGGTGGCCTCCACGGACTGTGCGAACGCCGGTGTGCCGAGGTGCTCGAGGACCACGTCCACACCGTCCTCGGTGAGGGCGAGCACCCGCTCGGCGAGGTCGTCGCCGTCGGTGACGATCACCTCGTCCACACCGTGGTCGGTCAGCACCTGGCGCATCGACTCACGCCGCGTGGTCCCGAGGACCGTGGAGGCGCCCACCGCCTTGGCCACCTGCACACCCACGAGCCCCACGCCCGAGCTCGCGCCGGTGACGAGCACGGAACGGCCCTTCACGAAGTCCGCGGCGACGAGCGCACCGTGCTCGGTGAGCAGCCCCACGGGCAGGGTGGCCGCCTCGACCGGCGTGATCGTGGCCGGACGCGGCATCGGGAAGCGTGCATCGACCAAGACATAGTCGGCGTATGCGGCCGGCATGGACCCCATGACGGCGTCGCCCACGTTCCACTCGTTCACCCCGTCACCGACGGCGGCGATCTCACCGGCGTACTCGAACCCGGCCACCGCCTCCTCGCCGCTGCCGCCCGAGGCGGGGTCTGCGCCGTCGAGCATCGGCACGTCGCCGTTGTTCGACGCCGCCGCGTGGACGCGCACGAGCACCTCCCCCTCACCAGGGCGAGGAACCTCGCGCTCCACCAGTTTCCAGGTCGAACCGTGCCCCACCACGAGCGCACGCATTGTCTCCGGCAGCTCCACCGCAGAGTTCTTCTCAGTCATCGTCAGCCCTTCGTCTTCGTCGTGTTCGTGAGGTCTTCGTAGCGCGCCCACTGCGCGAGGCGCTCGTCGTAGTGGCGGCGCACCGAGTCGAGGCCGTGGCCCACATAGAAACGCACCGGTGCGGCGTCGTCCTCGCTGATCGTGACGATGGCGCGGGCTGAGGCGTCCAGGTCACCGGGCGTCCAGTCGTAGAGGTCGGGCATCTGCTCGGCCGTGGCGTCGTAGGCATCGATCGGGTTCTCCGTCTGGGACGCGGAGGACCCCAGTTCGGTCTCGAACACGCCGGGCTCCACCATCGTCACGCGGATGCCCAGGTGCTTCACCTCGCGGGCCAACGATTCCGTGAGACCCTCCACAGCGAACTTCGACGCCGAGTACGCGGCCAGGCGCGGCATGCCGATGACCCCGGCGCCGGAGGAGAAGTTGATGACGTGGCCGCGGTGGCGCTCGCGCATGCCGGGCAGGACGGCCTGGGTCACGGCGACGACGCCGACGACGTTCGTCTCGAACTGCGCCCGCCACTCGGCGAGCGGGACCTCTTCCACGGCACCCTGCACGACGTAGCCCGCGACGTTGAGCAGGACGTCGACGGGTCCGTTCGTCGCCTCGGCCTCCGCCACGGCGGCGGCGATGGAGGCCTCGTCGGTGACGTCCAGGGAGACGACGCTGACGCCGTCGAGGGAGTCGAACTCGGACGGCTTCTTGGCGAGGTTGCGCATGGTCGCGGTGATCTTCCAGCCCTGCTGCGCGTAGGCGCGCACGAGGGCGGCTCCGAAGCCGGAGGAGGCACCGGTGATGAGGACGTGCTGAGTCATGGGGGACTGCCTTTCTGGATGAAAAAGAAGGTCGGGGGGACGCAGAACGCCGCCCACGTCGTCGTCATGGGCGGCGTTCTGCTGGGTCCGGTGGACGGACCCTGGGGCCTCTCAGGAGAGGTTCAGGTGCTGCTTGAGGAACGGGATGATCTGCTCGAGCGCCTTCTGCGTGGGCTCGGGCTTGTCGTACAGGTCGTAGTGCGACGTGTCCGGCAGCACGAGCAGCTGGCGGTCCGCGCTGCTCGCGAGGCGGCCGTAGAGCTCCATGCCGTCGCGGTAGGAGCCGAACGCCCCGGGCTGGTCACCGACGACCACCATGGCGGGCTGCGTCAGCATGGTCTCCACGCGCAGGAACGCATCCCAGTTCAGTGCCTGGTTCAGCGTGCCGAGGTTCATGCGTGCCACACCGTTGGGCTGCTGGCCGCGGTCGGTCTTGTAGTAGTCGGTGGCTTCGACGACGTCGCGGTCGCTCTGACCGGCCTCCTCCGCCGCAGCGGGGGAGGAGGGCAGCAGCTCGTTGACCTGCACGTCGCCGCCGCGGGCCTCCTTGGTGCGCTGCTCGGCGACCTGCTCCAGCATCGCGACCGGGTCGTACTGGCTGAAGCCCTCCTGCATGAGGCGGCCGTAGTTGACCGGCACCACGGCGACGAGGGCCTTGATGCGGCGCTCGAGCATCGTCGCGTTCGTGGCGTAGCCGCCGCCACCGCAGATGCCGAGCACGCCGATGTTCTCGGCGTCCACGTAGTCGAGCGTCACCAGGTAGTCGGTCACATGGGAGAAGTCCGCGCTGCGCTGCACTGGGTTCTCGGTCCAGCGGGGCTCGCCACCGCTCTCACCCTGGAAGGAGGCGTCGAAGGCGATCACGACGAAGCCCGCCTCCGCCAGCGCCGGTCCGTAGACGTTGCCCGAGGTCTGCTCCTTGCACGAGCCGATCGGGTGGCCGCTGATGACGGCCGGGTACGTCTTGGACTCGTCGAACCCGGGCGGGAGGATGAGGTCAGCGGCGATGTCCCAGCCCGGGCCGGGAACGGTGACGGGCTTCTTGGTGGTCTCGCTCATGTGTTTCTCCTTGCGTCGTGCGTTGAGGAACTGGCGGTGCCGCGCCCGGGCGGCTGGTCGCTCAGTACCAGGCGGGCTTGTCGCCCTCGGTGCCGGGCTTGTCGACGCCCACGTTGGCGTGCGAGTGCGTGCTCGGGTCGGCCACCACGGAGGCGATGAACGCAGCCACCGCCTTGCGGGAGACCTCGGTGCCCTTGAACTGCTCGTCGCGCTGCGTGAGCTCGTAGTCGGTCTCGTCGTTGTTCGTCAGCCAGGCCGGGCGGATGATCGTGTAGTCGAGGTCGGAGGCCTCGATGACGTCCGCGGCCTTGCGGTAGTCCACGAGCGCGTCGCCGATCATCTGCTGGTTCCAGGCCTCGAACGCCTCCGGGAGCTCGTGATAGATGCCGAGCGAGACGATGAAGATGAGCCGCTTCACGCCGGCGGCGTCGAGGGCGGAGACGAGGGCCTCGGCCTGCGCGACAATCTCGCCGCCGAGGTTGGCGTAGACGACGTCCTGACCCTCCAGGGCCTGACTCAGGGCGTCGGCGTCGAGCACGTCGCCCTCGATGACGCGGGCACCCTCCGGTGCCTGGACCTTCGAGGCGTTGCGCGCGAAGAGGGTGAGCGTGTCACCCTGCTCGGCGAGCATGGGGATGGCGAAGCGGGCGATCTGGCCGCTGGCACCGAGAACGAGAACGTTGGTCATGAGTCTTCCTTTCCGTGGCACCGCTGCGGCGCCTGTGGTGGTGACGCTATCGGGTGCCGCCTCCCGCAACCAGGGGAGCGCGGCACCCCCGTGGAGTGCGGGCCCTCAGGCCGCGAGGTGCTTCGCGAAGAACGGTTCCGCCTCCGCGACGGCGCGGTCCACGTACTCGGGGACGTCGTAGAAGTCCATGTGCGCGGCGCCGTCGACGACCACGAGCGTCTTCTCCGAGCGGACCTTGCCGTGCAGCTGCGTCGAGTGCCACAGGGAACCAGCCTCGGCGCCCGCCACGAGCAGCAGGGGGGCCGTGAACATGTCCTCCGCCAGGTGGAACGCGTCGTAGGCCATGATCCGCGGGATGCTCTCGGTGAGCAGGTAGCGGTTCTCCGCGTTCTTGTGCTGGGCCCGCGGGGTCAGGTAGTAGTCGTGGGCCTCGGCCATGTCCCGCGGGACGTCGTCCGTGACCTCCACGGGCACGTACTGGCTCTCGGCCACCTCCGCGCCCTGGGCCTTCTCCGCGGTGCGCTGCTGGGCGACGCCGGCGAGCGCCTCGTTCGCGTCGCTCACGGCACCGGTGCCGTCCCAGCCCTGGCGCCACGAGGTGCCGATGTTCAGGGCCGACGCCGCGCCGAAGGCCTTGATGCGCTTGTCCACCATCGTGGCGGTCGCGCCGTAGCCGCCGCCCGCGCAGATGCCCCACACGCCGATCCGCTCGGGGTCCACGTAGTCGAGGCTCTGGAGGTGGTCCACGGCGGCGGAGACGTCGTGGACGCGGGCGGCCGGGTCCTCGAGGAAGTGCGGCTCGCCACCGCTCTCGCCCTGGAACGAGGCGTCGTAGGCGAGGGTCACGTAGCCCAGCGCCGCGAGCTTCTCCGCGTAGAGACCAGCCGTCTGCTCCTTCACGCCGCCGCCGGGGTGGACGACGACGAGCGCCGCGTAGGTCCTCGTCTCGTCGAAGCCCTCGGGGGTGAACAGGTTCCCGGCCATGGTCACGGGGCCGTTGGGGAAGGTGATGTGCTGCATGAGGGTGACCTTTCGTCGGTGGTGCCGTTCGTGCTTGTTCAACCTCCACGCTAGGGGCGCTCATCCCGCGGTGGCAGTGGCCGTTGTCGGGGGTACTGGCAGCCCCTGGATGGGCCCACGGTCCGCCGATAGCCTGGCTCCCATGACTTCTCCTGCCGAGATCCGCGAGTTCCTGATGTCGCGGCGCGAACGCCTGCAGCCCGAGGACGTCGGACTGCCGCGGGGCACACGCCGCCGCGTTCCCGGACTGCGCCGGGAAGAAGTCGCCACCCTCGCGGGGGTGAGCATCGACTACTACGTGCAGGTGGAGCGCGGCCAGGTGCGCGGGGTCTCCGACGAGGTGCTTGCCGCGATTGCGCGAGCCCTTCAGCTCGACGACACCGAGCGCGCCCACCTCTTCGACCTCGCCCGGGGATCGTCGACGCCGCGTCCCACCAGGCAGGCGCCCGTCCGCGTCCCCGTGGCGCTGCAGCAGCTGCTCGACGCGATCGTCCACGCGCCGGCCGTCATCCAGACGGGTTCCCTGGACATCGTGGCCGCCAACGACCTGGGACGCGCCCTGTACCGCCGCGTGTTCGACACGCAGAAGCAGCCGAACCTGGCGCGCTACGTGTTCTTCGACGACGACGCCGCGCGGTTCTTCGACGACTGGGACGCCATCGCGGACGACGCCGCGGCCATGCTCCGCGTGGAGGTGGCCCGGGCACCGGGCGGCACGGCCCAGCAGCTCGTGGACGAGCTCATCGAGGGCAGCGAGGCGTTCGCGCGCCGGTGGCGGGCACACGACGTCGCCGACCATCGGCGTGGCGTGAAGCTCGTGCACGACGCCGAGGTGGGACCGCTGCACCTGCGCTACGAAGCCCTGGAGGTCACGGGCATGCCCGGAACCCGGCTGTTCGGATACACGCCGGACCCGGACCGTCCCGCCACGCGCGACGGGCTGCGGCTGCTCTCCAGCCTCTACGCCGCGCCGCAGACGAACCACGAACCAGACCGCAGCCACGGAAAGGCAGCACGATGACCGACCTGAACCAGATCACCGAGACCAGCACCGACCGCGGGCAGAACGACGCCAAGCCCACCGCGATGGCCACGAGCGTGGCCAAGACGGTGAAGGAAGCCGTCACCAACAAGCTGGATCCCCTGGTGGAGATCTATGCGCAGATGTTCGCCCACGGTGTGCGCACCCCGGTGCTGCGCCGCCCGGACGAGTACGGCATGGCCTACGAGGACGTCTTCTTCCCGGCCATGGACGGGATCACCCTGGAGGGCTGGTTCATCCCCGCCGAGGGCTCCCGGAAGCTGCTGGTCGTGAACCACCCGATGACCTGCAACCGCTACGGCTTCCCTGGCCACCTCGCCCCGTGGAACACCATGTTCGGCGGCTTCGAGGTCAACTTCCTGCCCGAGCTCAAGGCCCTGCACGAGGCCGGCTACAACCTGCTTGCCTACGACCTGCGCAACCACGGCCGCAGCGCCTCCGACCCTGCCGGGACCTCGGGGCTCGGCCTGGTGGAGGCCCGCGACGTCGTGGGCTCGGTGCGCTACGCGAAGCAGCGCTGGCCGGAGATGACGGTGGGGCTGTGGAGCCGGTGCATGGGCGGCAACTCCACGATGGTCGCCATGGACCTGTACCCGGAGGAGTTCGAGGACGTCCGGGCGCTCGCCGTGGTCAACGTGGTCAGCGGCAGGACGTTCATCGAGAAGGGCGCCGAGCTCGCGAAGATGAACCCGGAGAAGGCCGCCGAGCGGCTGGACGTGCGCATCCGCGAGCTGACCGGCTTCCGGCTGGACGAGGAGACACCGCGCCCGCACGCCCACGCCGTGAAGGTGCCCACCTTCATGGCGCAGCTCAAGCGCGACTTCCTCATCCACGCGGAGCAGGACGGCCAGGAGATCTTCGACGCGCTCGGTGCCGAGGACAAGGAGCTGTTCTGGATCGAGGACTCCAACCAGCGCTTCTACGCGTACAACTACTTCGGGGACCACCCCGAGAAGCTCGTCGCGTGGTTCGACGCGCACATGAAGTGAGGTCGTCATGAGTCTCTTCACGAAGTCCACGCAGGTGTGGTTCCTCACCGGGTGCAGCCGCGGTCTGGGGCTGGCCATCGCGCGCGCCGCGCTGGAGGCCGGCCACACCGTCGTCGCCTCCGGCCGCCACCCCGAGCGCACGGCGAAGGCACTGGCCGAGTACGGGGACCGGGTGCGTCGTGCCCCGCGGCTCGACGTCACCGACGCTGCCGCGGTCGAGCGGGTCGTCGCAGAGACGGTCGAGGAGCTCGGTCGCATCGACGTTCTCGCGAACAACGCGGGCTACGGCCAGCTCGGGGCGTTCGAGACGATCTCGGACGCGGACCTGCGGCGCCAGTTCGACACGAACGTCTTCGGGACGATGTCGGTCACGCGTGCCGTGCTGCCCCACATGCGTCAGCGCAGGAGCGGTCACGTGCTCGTCACGTCCTCGATCGCGGGTCTGAAGGGTTTCGCGGGGGCCTCGGCGTACGCCGCGACGAAGTTCGCGCTCGAGGGATGGGCGGAGACGCTCGCCATGGAGGTCGAGCAGTTCGGCATCAGCGTGACGCTGAGCGAACCCGGATTCTTCCGCACCGACTTCCTCGACGAGAGCTCGGCGTCCTACGGCGACGTGCAGGTGGGCGACTACGCGGCGTTCTCCACCGAGACGAAGGCGCAGTACGACGCGTCCAACCACGCGCAGCCGGGCGACCCGGCGAAGTACGCGAAGGCCGTCGTCGAGCTGATGGGGGAGAAGAACCCGCCGCTGCGGTGGGCCGCCGGACCCGACGCCTATGAGGTTGCCCAGCAGAAGGCGAAGACCCTTCACGCAGAGTCGAAAAAGCTGCGGAAGCTCTCCTCCTCCACCGACTTCTGACGGTGCGGGCCGCCTGCGGCTGCCCACGCCACAGGGTGTGCCGCGGTGAGAGCGGACTGTTTGCTGGCGCGGAGAATGGAGTGCGGCAGAGACGAGGGCTCGTCCACGACGACGAAACGGAGGACCTGATGACCGGTTCTGACCAGTACACCCCGGGCACCGCGAGCGCCGAGGAGGACGTCGTGGACGTCGTCGTCATCGGCGGCGGGCCCGCGGGCGAGAACGTGGCCCAGTACGCGCACGACGGCGGGCTGTCCTCCGTGGTCGTGGAGGAGTCGCTGATGGGCGGGGACTGTTCGTACTACGCGTGCATGCCCAGCAAAGCGCTGCTGCGCCCCGTTGAGGTGGCGAACACCGCCGCGCACCTCCAGGGCGTGGACTCTCCCTCCGTGCGGGTCGACGAGCTGCTCGCGCGCCGGGACGCCTGGGTCTCCCACTACGACGACGCCGGCCAGGTGCGCTGGGCGCAGAAGGCCGGTCTGGGGGTGGTCCGGGGACGCGGGGAGCTCGTGGCGCCCCGCACCGTGCGGGTCTCCGGGCCGGACGGGGAACGGCTGCTCACGGCACGCCGCGCCGTGGTGCTGGCCACCGGGTCGAGCGCCGTGGCCCCGCCCGCGCTGGAGGGACTGCACGCCTGGTCCTCCCAGGACGCCACCGGTGTGGTGGAGGTCCCGGAGAGCATCGCAATCGTGGGCGGCGGAGTGGTGGCCGTGGAGGCCGCCACGTGGCTGGCCGCGCTCGGCTCTTCGGTGACCCTGCTCGTCCGCGGAGGCGCGCTGCTCGCCAAGAACGAGCCGTTCGTGGGTGAGCTCGTCCTCGCCAGCCTGCGGGACGCGGGCGTGGACGTGCGCCTCGGCACCACGGTGGAGAAGGCCACCCGTGAGAACGCCGAGGACACCGGGCTCGGGCGGGTGCACGGCGGAGTGGTGCACCTGACCATCTCGCGGGACGGCTCGCGGGGCGAGCTCGCGGTCTCCGAGGTGCTCGTCGCCACCGGCCGCACACCACGGCTCACGGGTCTGGGGCTCGAGACCGTCGGGGCCACCCCCGAGGACGTGCGCGCGGGCACGCTGCCCGAGTGGCTGCACACCGTGGGCGACGCCAGCGGGGCCGCCCTGCTCACCCACATGGGAAAGTACGAGGCCCGGGTGCTCGGCGCGAAACTGGCCGGGACCCCGGAGAGCGCGCCGCCCGCCGTCGTGCCCGTGCCGCAGGCCGTGTTCACCGATCCCCCGGTGGGTGCCGTGGGCATGACCGAGGCCGAGGCGCGGGAGGCGGGCCACGGCGTCGTCGTGGCGGAGGCTCCGATCACCGGTGCCGCCGGCGCCGCCCTGATGCGTGACGACGCCGCCGGGCGCGCCAAGCTCGTGGTGGACGAGGACTCGGGGTGCCTCCTGGGCGCCACGTTCGTGGGACCGGAGGCCACCGAACTGGTGCACGGAGCGAGCATTGCGATCGTGGGACAGGTACCCGTGAAGCTGCTGCGCCACGCCGTGCCCAGCTACCCCACGGTCTCCGAGATCTGGCTGCGTCTGCTGGAAGAGCTGCCCGTCTCGCTGCGCTGAGGACCGTCCTGGTCGGCCTGTCGTGCCGGGCGCCGCAGGAGGGGCCGCGTGGGACGTGATCTGCGGCCCCGGGAAGGCATCGCTCGGGAGCGTGGGCACGGGTCATGCCATGGCTCGCCCGGCGAACCCACGAGTCCGGGATACCGAGCGGGCGACCGGCACCGCGTCGTGGCGCGCCCACTAGCCTGGACCCATGACGAGCACCGAACGGCGGCCCCTGTCCGCCCACCTGAGACTCGCGATCGCCGTGCTGGTGGGCGTGGTCGCGGGTGGGGTGGCCTCCCTGGCCCTGGACGGACTGCTGGCCGTGCTGGTGGGGGCGTGCGGGGTGTCCCTGGCGTACGTGGTGCTGGCGGTGTCCGTGCTGTGGCCCATGGATGCCGCGCGCACGCGCAGGAACTCGGTGCGCGAGGACTTCCAGCCGCTCGTGCAGGAGGCCACCGTGGTGGCACTGTCCCTGGTGAACCTGCTGACCATCATGGTCATTCTGGTCCGTGGCGGCACCGAGACCCGCACCACCGGTGCCGTGCTGGGGCTGCTGGGCATCCTGCTCACGTGGGCCATGCTCCACCTGATGTACGGGGCGCGGTACGCCCACGAGTACTACAGGCACCCGGAGGGCGGGATCGACTTCAACGACGACGAGCCCCCGCGGTACGTGGACTTCCTCTACTTCTCCTTCAACCTGGGCATGACGTTCCAGGTCTCGGACACCAACGTGAGCACCACACGGCTGCGCGCCGTGATCCTGCGCCACTGCCTGCTGTCCTACATCTTCAGCACGGTCATCCTGGCGGCCACGGTGAACGTGGTGCTCGGTGTGCTGCCAGGATGACCGCGCCTGCTTCTCTCCCCGCGCTCTGCGCCCCGCAGTGACGGCCGATGGGTCGTGGGGGCCCTACGCGCCGGCGCGGACGGATTTCAGGATCGCGTCCACGGTGCCGGCCTCGTCCGTCTGGTTGATCTGGTTGACCAGCTCCACTCCCTTGCTCTGGGAGAGGGGCTTGTTGCCCTCGTTGACAGGGGCATAGTGGAACTCGGCCAGCAGTGCCGCCTTGTCCCCACCGTTCGTGAGACGCACGATGCCCTTGTTGTCGGACTCCGTGAGTCCCCACATCACCGAGTCGCCGCCGCCGTCACCCCGTGCGGGGGAGGGCACGTAGCTGGAGTACGTGTAGACCTTGCCCTCCACCTGCTCGCTCATGGGGGTCTCGAGCCCGATCAGCGGATGCGACGGCCGGGTGAACCAGTCGCCCTTGGGCGGCCGGGCCTTGGTGGAGGCCACGGATCCCGTGACCTTCCCGTCCGGGCTCTTCAGCTCCAGGTAGCCGTTGCTCTGCTCAGCCGTCCAGTCCTCGGGGTACTTCACCGTGAACAGCTTGTCCGGGTCCGTGTAGGTCTGTGTGAGCTCGTAGGTGTCCGCGCTTCCGGCCTCCGCGGGTGTGACCCCCTGAGCCGGCGCCACGGAACTCTCTCCGCCGGTCGGGGCGCCCGCCTCGGGATGTGCCGACGGGCCGCCCTGTTCGGGATCGCCGGAGGAGCCGCCCGCGCACCCGGTCACCGTCACAGTGCCGAGCAGCACGGCGGCGGCCAGCCATGTTCGTGTGCTGCGTCGCTTCGCCATAGCAAACAGGTTCGCAATCGCGAGCGCTGTGCGCAACGCCACACAGGGTTCGTCACCAACTCGTGATTTTGCGAACGCATACAGAGAGCGCCAATGTGTGAGGACCTACGGGCTGACCTGCAGTGATGAACAATCATGGGAACGACCCACTTCGGGGGTCATCCCGGTGGGCGCCCGGGTGGAACCGGGCACGGAGACGCCCGGCCGGATGGCTCCGACCGGGCGTCCTCTGGTGACTGGTGCTCGGGAGGCGGTCCTCAGGCTCCGGGAACGTCCCGGGGGGTGAGGTACCGCTCGCCCTCCTCGGTGGTCCCGAGGTCGAAGTCGCGCTCCTGCTCCTGCACGCGTTCCTCCACGATGCGCGAGTGGCGCACCGGCTCGACCTCCGGGATGCTCTCGGGGGTCTCGTACTGGGCGGTGCTGTCCTGACCGGCGTCGTCGCGGGAGGCACGCTCGTCGCGGGATCCGTGCTCGTCCGCGCCGCGCCGACCCGCACCGGCGCGGTCAGCCTCGCCCATCGTGCGGCGATCGGTTCCGGAGCCGTCCGCCTCGACCTGCACGGCGCCGTCGGGAACGCCGCCCCGCGGGCCGGCCACGTGCTCGGATGCCATGTGGTCACCCGAGGTCTCCGGCTGCCCGTGACCGTCATGGCGGCGGTCCTCGGTGGAGCGTGCGCGCCCCACACCACTGGCGGTGTCGAGCCGGTCCGCCGGATTGTCGGAGACGTTGGGGTTGGCGTCGCCGGGGCGCGGCTGGAACTTGCGGGTGCCCGCCAGCGCCTCGGAGTCCACCTCACGGTTGTGCTGGGCGTCCACGGTGCCCTCGTCCACCACGGGGAAACCGGTCTCACGCAGTGCCTTGGGGGGCTTGCCGTCGTGCTCGTCCGTGGCGGTGCGGCCCTCCTGGGCGGTGCCGCGGGTGGCGGAAGCCGCCGGGGCGGCGTCGTGGTGCGGTGCTGCGCCGGAGCGGTGCCGGGTGCCCGGTTGTTCGGGGTCCCCGTCCGCCGAGCTCTCCTCGGGCTGGGTGTCGCGGCCCGCGCGGGAGTCGTCCTTGCCGTGCACGGTGGTGGGCTGGTCCGGGTCGTCGATCTGGCCGGCGGACGCGATGGGATCCGAGTTCTCGGGGTGCTGAGTCATGTCGAGCCTCCTGATGTCGAGGTGGCGCAGGCCACGTGTGGTGTGCTCCATCTTGGCACTGCCCGGGGAATGTGTCAGTAGCCTGACGGCCAGTTCAGCTGGTGGGGGACGTCTCCACCGGGCGGTCCGTGTGGGAGTACTGGGACCAGCTGCCGGGGAACAGCCGTCCCGCGCCCAGGCCCGCGTGCTCCGCCACCAGGAGGTTGTGGCACGCCGTGACCCCGGAGCCGCAGTAGGAGATCATCCGGGTGGCGTCCACGACCCCGGCGGCCTCGAACCGCGCTCGCAGCTTCTCGACCGGCTGCAGCGTCCGGTCCTCCCGCAGGTGCTCCCGGCACGGCACGTTCACGGCACCGGGGATGTGCCCCGAGCGGGGATCCACGGGGTCCGGGGTGTGCCCGGCGAAGCGGGTGCGGTCACGGGCGTCCACCACCACGGGTCCGTGGGCGGCCTCGTCGATGGTGGCCAGCGTCTCGCGCGGCCACGGGACGGGCGTGAACTCGGCGGCGGGCAGCACGGTGCGGTGCCGCTCCCGCTCCTCGGAGGGGAAGGCGTCCAGGCCGCCGTCCAGCAGGGCGGCGCGGTGGCCGGAGGCGCGCAGCATCCACACGAGACGCGCGGCCATCACGCCACCGGCGTCGTCGTACGCCACCACCGTGCTGGAGTCCCCGATGCCCGCACGGGACATGGCCGCGGCGAAGTGCTCGGGCGTGGGCAGCGGGTGCCGCCCACCCTCCGGCTGACCGTGCTCCGCGAGGTCTTCGCCCACGTCCACGAACACGGCGCCCGGCAGGTGCCCCTGCAGGTACTCGGCCTCCGCGTTGCGCCCGTCCAGGTACAGGCGCGCGTCCGCGAGCACCACCTCGTCCCGGTGCTCGGCCAGCCACTGCGGGGTGACAAAGGGGTCCATGACCGCCTCCTCGTTCGACGACGTCGCTGCTCGCCTCCTAGCGTAGGGCGCGTGCCCGGCGCTGGGAACGACGCCGCCCGGCGGAGTTCTCCGACCGCCCGCCCTGCAGTTGCGGGTGTGACAGGCATCCCCAAGGAGTGGGCGGCCCCGCGCCGAACGGAGCGCTGGAAGTGACGGCCACGGGTGCGGCGCGCGGTGGGTGCGAGCGGCGTCGTCGACCGGTGCGGGTGTCCCGGCGGTCCAGTTCGGCGGAGCGGGTGGGTACGGTGAGGGGATGAACAGGACACTGATGACCGCCCGTCGCAAGGCCAACCGAACCGCTGTGCTCTCCGGGCTGGCGCTGACCGGGATGGGCGTGCTGCACCTGGTGAAACCGCAGCCGTTCGATGCGCTGATCCCGGAGCAGCTGCCGGGAACGCCGCGGCAGTGGTCCATCGGATCGGGCTACGCGGAGCTGGCCACCGCGGCGCTGCTGCTCGTGCCGCGCACCCGGAGGATCGGCGGGGCGGTGTCCGCTGCGCTGTTCGTGGGCGTGTGGCCGGGAAACATGAAGATGGCGTGGGACTCGCGCAACGCCTCACCCGCCCGGCAGGCCATCGCGTACGGGCGGCTGCCGCTGCAGATCCCGCTGATCGTCAGCGCGGTGAAGATCGCGCGCAACGCCTGAGCGGGATCCCCGCGACTACTGCTGGTCGCGGTTGAGGCGCACGGCCCAGAACCCGGTGACGGCCAGGGCGACGATCCCCACGAGGATCGCGAAGGGCACCATCGGTCCGCCCAGCGCGAGGCCGAGAAGCAGCGCGAGCAGCACGGCGAGCCACACGGCCGAGACGGCGAAGAGAGCGGTCCTGTTGCGGGTCATGCAGTCCTCGTTCCGGGGTCGACGCCCGTGCCGGGGGCCCGGGGCGGGTGTCGAGGATAAGCACAGATCCCGCACGACCGACACCGTTCCACTGGCGTGCTTTGCTCTTTCCGCAGGCTGGCGGGGCCTCTAGGGTGGCAGGCATGCGCATCGCCCTCGGACAGCTGCTCAGCACCTACGACCCTGCGGAAAACCTGCGGTCCGTCGCGGATCTCGCGCGGCGCGCGGGGGAGGACGGCGCGGACCTGCTCGTGCTCCCCGAAGCCACGATGTTCGCGTTCGGGCGCCGGCTCACGGACGTCGCCGAGCCGTTGGACGGCCCGTGGGCGAGCGCCGTCGCCGACCTTGCGCGCGAGCACTCGGTGGCGATCGTGGCCGGAATGTTCACCCCCGGAGACGGCGAGCGCGTGCGCAACACCGCGCTGATCGCCCTGCCGGACGGCACCGTGCGCGGCTACTCCAAGATCCACCTCTTCGACGCGTTCGGCTTCCTGGAGTCCGACACCGTGGACCCCGGCGACGAGCCCGTCACCTTCACTCTGGGGGACACCACCGTGGGGGTGGCCACGTGCTACGACATCCGCTTCCCGCGCCTGTTCACCCGGCTCGCGCACGACGGCGCCACGATCACCGTGGTCGGCGCGTCCTGGGGTGACGGGCCGGGCAAGGTGGAGCAGTGGGAGCTGCTGGCCCGCGCCCGCGCGCTGGACACCACCTCCTGGGTGGTGGCGGTGGGCCAGGCGAACCCGCTGGCCGCGGGTGAGGAGAACCCGGAGAAGGCGCCGCGCGGAGTGGGGCACAGCCTCATCGCCGCCCCGGACGGATCCGTGGTGGCCTCCCTCGGGGACGCCCCGGACTACGCGGTGGTGGACCTGGACATGGACCTCGTGGAGCGCACCCGCAAGGCCATCCCGGTGCTGGCCAACGCGCGGGAGCTGTAGCCCGGGGAGCGGACCGGAACCTGTGCGCGGTGGGTGAACGGGCGCTGACACGCGCCGGAGGGCGTGCCTACAGTGGACGCAGAACACGTCATCAGCCCACTGACGGGTGGGCGTGACCCGCAGTCCCGACCCTTCGGAGGTTCACCACCATGGTTGCCAGCATCCCGAACGACCGCCCGGTCCGCTTTGCGGTGGTGGGCGTCGGACAGATCTCCCAGCAGGCGTTCATCCCCGGTCTGGAGCGGATCGAGGACGCGGAACTCGCCGCGCTGGTGACCTCCAGTGCAGAGAAGGCGGAGGAGCTGGGCCAGGAGTACGGCGTGGCCGTCCACTCCTACGAGGAGTACCCCGCCCTGCTGGAGTCCGGGGACGTGGACGCGGTGTACGTGGCCACCCCGGTGTTCCGGCACCGCGAGTTCGCGGAGCCCGCGCTGAAGGCCGGCCTGCACGTGCTGCTCGAGAAGCCCATGGAGACCTCCGAGGAGGACTGCCAGGCCATCATCGATGCCGCGGAGCAGAGCGGCGCCACCCTCATGGTCGCCTACCGCCTGCACCAGGAGCCGGGCACCGTGGAGATGATCGAAAAGGTCCGGGACCAGAAGGTCATCGGCGATCCCCGCTACTTCACCGCGGCGTTCTCCCAGGACATCACCGAGGAGAACTACCGTGGGCACTCCGGGTACTGGGGCGGGCCCATCCCGGACCTGGGCACCTACCCGCAGAACATGGTGCGCAACCTCTTCCACGACGAGCCCGTGGAGGTCTACGCCAAGGGCGTGCGCACCCCGGACCGCGAGTTCAACTTCGACGACACCGTGGCCGTGACCCTCACCTTCCCCGGGGACCGGCTCGCGCAGTTCACCATCTCCTACGCGTCCGAGTCCGTGGAGCGCTTCACGGTGTCCGGCACCGAGGGCGAGATCTCAGCGGAGCCGTGCTTCGGCTTCGGCCCGGACACCGGCATCGAGTACACCCTCACCAGGGACGGCTCCTCCGAGAGCTTCGCCCACGACCCCGTGGAGCAGTTCGGCGGGCAGACCCAGTACTTCGTGGACTGCCTCCGCAGCGGTGAAGCCCCCGAACCCAGCGGTGAGGAGGGTCTGCTGGACGTCCGCGTGAACGCGGCCGTGCTGAAGTCCCTGGAGACGGGCGCTCCGGTGGCACTCGAGCCGCGGCGTCGTGAGCGCGTCCTGGACTCGCGCCAGGTGCGCCGCGTGACCCCGGCGGACGAGCCCGGCGACGACGAGCTGGTGGACCAGGTGCCCCAGAACGGCTGATCGGCCCCAGCAACCCGCCCCACGAGCGAACGGAAACGGCAGCGCCATGACCCACGAATACGTCCACGAGACCCGCCTGACCCAGCCGCGGGAGCGGGTGTTCGCGTGGCACGAGCGCCCCGGCGCCCTGCCCCGCCTCACCCCGCCGTTCGGCGGCGGCCCGGACCAGGTGCGCCAGGCGCCGTCGGACGGGATCGAGCCGGGCTCGGAGGCCAAGCTGGGGGTGTCCGTGCCGGGGACGTTCGGCATGGTGCACCTGCCCTGGACCGCCGAGCACGGCGAGTGGGACCCGCCGCACTACTTCACGGACCGCATGGCCAAGGGTCCGCTGGGGGAGTGGGAGCACCGGCACGTCTTCGAGGAGACGGAGGCCGGCGGCACGCTCATCCGGGACCGGGTCACGGTGCGGCCGCTGCCGCAGTGGGCGGGCAAGCTCAACGACGTGGGGGAGCGCGTGATGACCCCGCAGCTCAACAGGATCTTCGCTTACCGGGAGCGGCAGCTGAAGGCGGACCTCGCGTTCCACGACCAGCACGACGGCCCTCGCCTCACCATTGCGGTGGCCGGCTCGTCCGGGCTGGTGGGCACGCAGGTGTGCGCCCTGCTGGAGACCGGCGGGCACACCGTGCTCCGCATGAAGCGCGGGGCGGACACCGGCGAGGGTGTGATCGGCTGGGACCCGGACAAGGGGGTGCTGAACCCGCACGACCTCGAGGGCGTGGACGTGGTGGTCCACCTGGGCGGCGCATCCATCGCCACGCGCTTCACGGACGAGAACAAGAAGAAGATCATGGCCTCCCGCGTGGACAGCACCCGGCTGCTGGTCCGTGCGCTGGGTCAGGTGCCCGCGGAGAAGCGGCCCAGGGCGCTCGTGGTCTCCTCCGCCGTGGGCTACTACGGCACGGGTCGCGGGGACGAGGTCCTCACGGAGGACTCGCCCTCCGGGGACGGCTTCCTGGCCGAGGTGTGCCGCGAGTGGGAGCGCGCCGCCCACGGCGCCGCCGCGTACGGGATGCGGGTGGTCAACATCCGCACCGGCCTGGTGCTCTCACCCACGGGTGGTTTGCTCAAGCCCCAGCTTCCGCTCATGGAGGCGGGACTGTCCGGGCCGCTGGGCGGGGGGAAGCAGTGGCAGAGCTGGATCGGGCTGGACGACATGGCCGGCGCCGTGGCCCACCTGGCGCTCACCGACGACGCCGAGGGCCCGTTCAACGTGGCCGCACCGCGACCCGTGCGGCAGAAGGAGTTCGCCAAGACCGTGGCCGGGGTGCTCCACCGCCCGGCCGTGGTGCCCACCCCGCTGGCCGGCCCCAAGGCCCTGCTGGGCGCCCAGGCCACCGAGGAGCTCGTGGCGGTGAGCCAGCGCGTGGACGTGTCCAAGCTGCTGGCCAGCGGCTACCGGTTCCGCAACGAGGACCTGCGCGGCTGCGCCCAGCACATTCTCGGCCGCACGAGCTGACACGAACCGCGGGTGGGCCGTGGGGATTCGGTATCCTGGACCGGTGACATCTCAACACAACCGGCCCCCGGCGCACCTCGGTGCGCTCGTCGCGGCCGATGACAAGGAGTCGGACAGTCCGGCGCAGCGCCGCTGCTCCCCTGATTCCCGCTCGACCGCATCCCCGTTCCTCCCGCGCGTGACCGCGCCGCGCCCCGAGGTGAGCTGGTGCTGACAGCCTGGCTCCTCCTGCTCGTCTTCCTCTTCCTGGTGCTGGCCAACGCACTGTTCGTGGCAGTCGAGTTCTCATTCCTCACCGTGGACCGCCAGGCGGTCCAGCGTGCGCAGCAGTCCGGCGACAAGCTCGCCGGCACCATCGAGCAGAGTCTCAAGAAGACCTCCACCAACCTCTCCGGCGCCCAGCTGGGGATCACGGTCACCAGCCTGATGGCCGGCTTCCTCACCGGGCCCAGTCTGGGCACGCTCTTCGCGGAGGGTCTCGGCTGGACGGGTGTTCCCGACGCCGCCGCCGTGGGCATCGCGACCACGGTGGCCTTCATCGTGGCCACGTTCTCCCAGATGGTCTTCGGTGAGCTGGTGCCCAAGAACTGGGCCATTGCGGATCCGATGCGGGTGACCCACGTGGTGGTTCTGCCCCAGAAGATCTTCATGGTCGTCTTCGGATGGCTCGTGGCCATGCTCAACAGCTCCGCCAACGCCGTTCTGCGGCTGCTCGGATTCACTCCCACGGAGGAGGTGGCGAACGCCCGTACCGCGGAAGAGCTCGCGTCCGTGGTGAGCCGCTCTGGCCGTGAGGGCACTCTGGACGCCGGCACCGCGGAACTGGTGGCGCGCTCCATCGAGTTCGGTGACCGCACGGCCGCTGACGTCATGCGCCCCCGTCCCCGCGTCACGTTCCTGGACGCGGACGACACCGTGGAGCACATGCTGCTCACCGCCTCCGAGACCGGGCACTCCCGGTTCCCCATCACGGGTGAGTCCGTGGACGACATCGTGGGCGTGGTGCACTACACGCACGCCCTGGCGGTCCCGTTCGACGAGCGCGCCGTGGTGCGCGTGAGCGATGTGTGCGTGCCCGCGGACGTGGTCTCAGAGTCCATGACCCTGGATCCCCTGATGCGCCAGCTGCGCGGCAAGGGCCTGCAGCTGGCCGTGGTGGTGGACGAGTACGGCGGCACCGCCGGCATCGTCACCCTGGAGGACCTCATCGAGGAGATCGTGGGCGAGATCGACGATGAGCAGGACACTCGGGTGCAGCGGTTCCGCCGCACCCGTGACGGTGGTCTGGTGGTCTCCGGTCTGCTGCGTCCGGACGAGCTGGGTGACGTGCTGCGCGTGGACATGCCCGAGGGCGAGGAGTCCGACACCCTCGGCGGCCTCATGGCCGAGGAGCTGGACCGGCTGCCCGAGGTGGGGGACTCCCTCACCCTGGAGGCCGTGGACCACTACCACCGGGACGAGGACGACCTGCCGACCGCTGCGGAGATCCGCCTCGAGGTGGTGCGCATGGACCAGCACCGCGTGGACCGGATCCTGGTGCACCGCGTGGGCGGCAACCCGGACGAGCGAGGCGGTTCCACCACGTCCACCGCGTGGCAACCCCCCGGACGTCCCGACCCGCTGGGAGGGGAGAACCCCGAGCCGGAGACGGCCGAGCAGTTCCGGGTCTCCCAGGGGGAGAACGTGGGCGCTCCCGGGTTCCACCGTGACGAGGACGTGTCCGAGGAAGACCCCAGCGAGGAGAACCGATGACCACGAGCACCGCCATCATCGTGCTGGTCCTGCTGCTCGCCGGCAACGCCTTCTTCGTGGCGAGCGAGTTCGCTGTGGTCTCGGCCCGCCGGGACCAGCTGGAGCCGCTGGCGTCGGAGGGCTCCAAGTCTGCCAAGTACGCCCTCAAGGGCATCGAGAACGTCTCCACGTCCCTGGCTGCCACCCAGCTGGGCATCACCGCGTGCTCCCTGCTGATCGGCGCGGTGGGCGAGCCGGCCATCGCGCACCTGCTCGAGGTGCCCATGCACTGGCTGGGTGTCCCCGATGTGCTGCTGCACCCGATCGCCCTGGTGATCGCCCTGCTGATCGTCACGTTCCTGCACATGATCCTGGGTGAGATGGTTCCCAAGAACATTGCGATCGCCGTGCCCAGCCGGGTGGCGCAGGTGCTCGTGCCCGTGCTGCACGGGTTCGTGGTGGTGTTCCGCCCGTTCATCTGGATCATGAACGAGAGCGCCAACCACCTGGTGCGCTGGCTGTTCCGCGTGGAGCCCAAGGACGAGGTGGCGTCAGCGTTCACCTCGGACGACGTCCGCGGGTTCGTGGCGGAGTCAGGGCGCGAGGGTCTGCTGGACAACGACGAGATCCGGCTGCTCACCGGCGCCCTGAACTTCGAGAACAAGACCGCCGCGGACGTGGCCCTGCCGCTGACCGGCATGCGCACCGTGCCCTCGGACATCACCGTGGGCGGGGTGGAGGAGCTGTGTGCGGAGACCGGCTACTCCCGTTTCCCCGTGCAGGACAAGGACGAGCGGCTCATGGGCTACCTCCACACCAAGGACGTGCTGGGTCTGCCGGAGACCGCCCGCGAGCGGCCCATCCCCCCGGCGATCGTGCGGCGCTTCGCGCGTGTGGCACCGGGGGACAAGCTGCGCAAAGTCACGCGCACCATGCAGGCCAAGGGCGCGCACTTCGCGCTCGTGGGCGAGGTGGCCCGCGATTCCCGCACCTCGGACGAGTCGGTCTACATCGTCGCGCTCGAGGACGTCCTGGAGGAGCTCGTGGGCGAGGTCCGCGACGCCACCAGCAAACCCGATCAGGAGAACGCCGCATGAGCCCCCGGAAGCTGTACCGCACCGCCGCCACCGCCGAGGCCGTCACCTGGACGCTGCTGATCCTGGGCATGATCGCCAAGTACGTCTTCCACGCCGGGGACCTCCCGGTGCGCATCGGGGGCGGGATCCACGGGTTCGTGTTCCTGAGCTACTGCGTGGCCACCGTGGTGGTCTGGACGGACCGCCGCTGGCCCGCGTCCACCGGCGTGGTGGGGCTGCTGCTGTCGGTGGTCCCGTTCGCCACGGTGCCCTTCGAGCGCCACGTGGAGCGCAAGGGCCTGCTCTCCGACTCGTGGCGCGTGGCCCCTGCGGGCACGCTCCCGGCGGACGACGCCGCACGGCAGGCTGCATCCCACGCCGCACCGCAGCGCGGGGCCGGGACCGTGGGCGCCGAGTCCACCCCGGCGGCGTCGGTGGAGGCAGCGGGCCGGGAACCCGCGCGCACCCCGGCGGAAAAGTTGCTCGCCGTGATCCTGCGGTGGCCGGTGCTCTCCGGGCTGGCCCTGCTGGTGTTCGTGGTGCTGCTCTTCATGGTGCTGCTCACGGCGGGCCCGCCCACCCAGTGGTTCGACTGACCGGTTGAGGCGCGGCCGCTGCAGCGCCTCGTCGGCGCTGCTCCGAGCGCCCCGCCGCGCGACGCGCGACCGGCCCACCGTGGACGCCCCGCGCTCCTCCCCGGCAGGGGGCTGGAGTGCGGGGCGCTTCTCGTCCCGCGGGATGACGCGCCGCGGCGGACCCGGCGGATAGGCTTCCGAACGTCATGGCTGCACACATCAGACTCGCCCGCTGGGTGGAGGACCACCCCCACTGGAGCAACGCCGTGCTCGTGGTGCTGGGCGGGCTGGTCACGGCGTTCTTCTCCGCGTTCTCCCTGGGGGACACCCGCACCTGGTGGTGCACGCTCGCGTGCTGGATCCCGCTGTTCTTCCGGCGTGTGAATCCCGTGGCCACGGCCTACTGCGTGGGCGCGCTGAGCCTGCTGAGCCTGCTGGTGCTCAACGTGGCGACCATCGGGCTGTGCCTGTGGGCCGTGCCGTGCGTGGTCTACACCGCGGTGAAGCTCTCACCCACCGCCGCCGGGCGGCGCGTGTACGCGGCGGCGCTGCTGGGCAGCGTGGTCCTGGGGGTGCGCAGCAACCACTGGTTCCTGTTCATGTTCGAGCACTACTCCACGCTGGAGTGGGTGCTCGCGGGCACCATGTTCACGGTGGTCACCGCGGCGATCGTCACGGTCGCGTTCCTGGCGGGGGATCTGGCGCGCGGGCGTCGTGGTCGTCGGGAGCAGCTGGAGGACCGGGCGCGGCGGCTCGAGGTGGAGCGTGAGCAGGAGGTGCGCCTGGCCGCGCAGGACGAGCGGGCGCGGATCGCGCGGGAGATGCACGACGTGGTGGCGCACTCGCTGTCCGTGGTGATCGCGCAGGCGGACGGGGCGCGCTACGCGGCGGCGTCGAACCCCGAGGTGGCGGTGCAGACCCTGGGGACCATCGCGGAGACCGCGCGCGGCTCCCTCGCGGAGATGCGCAAGCTGCTGGGCGTGCTGCGCACCGAGGACGAGACGGGTACTGCACCCGTGCCGCAGCTCGAGCAGATCGAGCACCTGGTGGCATCCGTGCGCGCGGCCGGACTCCCCGTGGAGTACGTGGTGAGCGGTGAGGCGCGGCTGTCCCAGGGCGCGCAGCTGACCCTGTACCGCGTGGTCCAGGAGGCGCTCACGAACGCCCTCAAGCACGCCTCCGCGGCCACCTCGGTACGGATTGTGGTGGCGCACGGCGCCAGCGGCTCCACCGTGGAGATCAGCAACGACGGCGCCGGGGCGGACTCGCGGGCGCCGGGCGGGGGCTACGGGCTGCAGGGGCTGCGCGAGCGCGTGGGGCTCTACGGCGGGTCGCTGAGCGCGGGGCCGCACCCCGAGCGCCCGGACGTGTTCGTGCTCCGCGCTACCCTGCCAGGGGAGGACACATGACCGAATCAGCCCCGGGGACCACCCCCGTCCGCGTGCTCATCGTGGACGACCAGCCGCTCGTGCGCGGCGGCTTCCGCATGCTCGTGGACTCGCAGCCGGACCTCACCGTGGTGGGGGACGTGGACGACGGCGCGGCGGCCGTCGAAGCCGTGCGCGCGGCGGCGTCGGTCGGTCCGGACGTGATCCTCATGGACGTGCGCATGCCCCGCATGGACGGGATCGCGGCGACCCGCGAGATCCTGCGGCTGCGCCCGGAGGCCAGGATCATCGTGCTCACCACGTTCGACCTGGACGAGTACGCCCTGGAGGGCATCCAGGCCGGCGCCAGCGGGTTCCTGCTCAAGGACGCCCGGCCCGAGGAGCTGCTGGACGCGATCCGCACCGTGGCCCGCGGGGACGCCGTGATCGCGCCCTCCACCACGCGGCGGCTGCTGTCCCACCTGGTGTCCGGGGGTTTCCACCCCGAAGATCGAGCGGCTCCGGGCGGGGCGGGTCAGGCCTCCCGCGCGGGATCCGCGGACACGACGCCGGCGGAGGAGCCCGGGTGGCTCGGCGCGGCTCCCGCACCGGGTGCCGACCCCGGCGCTCCCCTCGGTGGTGCCTCCGCCGGCGGCGGGCCCCTCGGTGGTGCGCCCTTCGGCGGTGCGACCCTCGGTGGTGGGCCCGGCACCCCGCAGGCCCGCGCGGGCGGCAGCGCCGGAGGGACCCCGGCGCGGGACCCGTGGCAGGACCCCCGGCTCGGCACGCTCACGGCCCGCGAGCGCGAGGTCTTCGAGCTGATCGGCGAGGGGTGCTCCAACGGGGAGATCATGCAGCGGCTGTTCCTCTCCGAACCCACGGTCAAGACGCACGTGTCCCACATCCTGTCCAAGCTGGACGCCCGGGACCGGGTGCAGGCCGTGGTGATCGCGTACGAGACCGGTGTGGTGCTGCCCGGCTGAGCCTCATCCCCCGGTATGAGCCCCGGGCCCGGGTGAGACGCACACCACCTCCGGAGGGGTGCGCAACGGGACAAAGCTCGTACCCACGTCCGATGTGCGCCGCCCCGTGCCCCAGAAGAATGGAGGCATGACTTCACCAGACCGCTCCCACATCCCCACCGGCACCGCACCCTGGGCCGATGCCGCCACGCCGGAGGCCGCAGCCCCCGGTGCCACGACCGGCCACCACGGCACGAGTGCCCATCCCCACTCGTCACCCGCACGCCCTGCCACCTCTCGGCGCCTGGCCGTGAGCGCGGCCCACGTCTCCCGCACGTACGGTGCAGGGGCCACGGCCGTCCACGCCCTGCAGGACGTGAGCCTCGAGATCCCCGAGGGGACGTTCGTGGCGGTCATGGGCCCCTCCGGTTCGGGCAAGTCCACCCTGGTGCACTGTCTCGCGGGCCTGGACGTCCCGGACCGCAATCCCGAGACGCGGATCGTGGTGGGAGGCCAGGACATCGCCGGGCTCTCCGACGACCAGCTGACCCGCTTCCGCCGCGACCACGTGGGCTTCGTGTTCCAGGCATTCAACCTGGTACCCACTCTCACCGCCCGCCAGAACATCGAGCTGCCGCTGTCGCTGGCGGGCAAGAAGGTGGACACCGCCCGCCTCGACGCCCTGGCCACCACGCTGCAGATCACCAAGCGCCTGGACCACCGCCCGGACGAGATGTCCGGCGGGCAGCAGCAGCGCGTCGCGATCGCACGCGCCCTGCTCTCCCAGCCGGACGTCGTGATCGCGGACGAGCCCACGGGCGCGCTCGACTCGGCCACGTCCCAGGAGGTGCTCGCCCTGCTGCGCCGCTGCGTGGACGAACTGGGCCAGACCGTCGTCGTGGTCACCCACGACCCCACGGTGGCCGAGGCCGCGGACCGCGTGGTGCACGTGCGTGACGGCCGCATCGTCTCCGACGACGCCCGGGGCGGTGTGCGCTGATGCTGCGAGTGGTGTATTCACGACTGACCCGGCAGTGGAGCCGCTATGCGCTCGTGGTGGTGTGCGTGGCCGTGTGCGCGGCGTTCATGACCGCGGCGCTCGGCCTGGCCAGCACGCTCTCCGCGAGCCTCGCCTCGGACCTCGCGGCGCCCTACAAGAACGCGGACGCCGTGGTCACCAGTTCCGACGAGGGCGAGGCACCGGCCGTCGCGGACGCGCAGCAGATCCGCAAGCTCGAGGAGCTGCCGCAGGTGCAGACCGCGTGGACCCCGCACACCAAGCTGGCCCACGCCACCAACGACACGTCCGACTCCGGGCTGGGTGTGACCTTCCTGAGCGACGTCCCCTCCGACACCTCCCTGCTGCCCGCCCCACTCACCGAGGGCTCCTTCCCGGAGACCGCTCAGCAGGTGGTGACCACCGAGAAGGCGGCGACCGACCTCGGTCTGCGCGTGGGAGACACCGTGCGGTTCGAGGAGCCCGGTGAGAAGGGCGGGCCCTCCGTGGAGTACACGCTGAGCGGCCTCACCGAGACCACCGCCTCCTCCGGCGTCCCCGACTGGTACACCTCCTCCGCCGGTCTCGAACGGATGCTGGGCACCGCGAGCGCCGGTGTGAGCGGGAACTCGGCCATCCTGCTGCGCACGGACGGCTCCCCGAGCCAGTCCGAGCTGGACTCCCTGAACTCCGAGGTCAACCGGATTCTGGGCACGGGCCGGCAGGGGGTGTCGGCGCTGTCCGTGCAGACGCCGGAGCAGATCTCGCAGGACCTGCTCAAGGACATGTCCCAGGGAACGGACGTGATGGCTGTCTTCCTGGCGTCCTTCGCAGGCCTGTCCGTGCTGGTGGCGCTGCTCGTGGTGACCAACACCCTCTCCGTGCTCACCGCACAGCGCGCCCGTGAACTCGCGCTGCTGCGGTGCGTGGGTGCCACCGGGTCGCAGCTGCGCCGCGCGGTGCTGCTCGAGGGCCTGGTGATCGGCGCGGTGGCGTCCGCGATCGGTGTGGGCGCCGTGGTGGGTCTGGTGGCGCTGCTGCGCAGCACCACGTCCCTGGGGTCCCTGACCCTCACGGTGGCTCCTCGTGACGTGGCGGTGGGTCTGCTCACGGGTGTGCTGCTCACGGTGCTGGCCTCCCTCGGCCCCGCACGCCGTGCACGCGGTGCCTCCGCCCTGGACGGGCTGCGCGGTTCCCGGGCCGCAGACGGGCTGCCCCTGGTCCGCACCGTTCTGGGCGCCCTGATCCTCCTGGTCGGCGCCGCGACCCTGGTGTTCGGGGCTGTGCAGCACAGCGCTGGCATGGGTGTGCTGGGCGGGCTGGCGTCCTTCCTGGGTGTGGTGCTGACGTCCCGCGCCTACATCCCCGCCGTGGTGCGAGGGGCCGGGAAGCTGCTGCCCGGGGGGATCCCCTCGCGGCTCGCGGCCGCCAACGCCGCCCGCTACCCCGCCCGGACCAGCACCACGGCCACGGCGCTGCTGATCGGGGTGCTGCTGGTGTCCACTGTGCTCACGGGTCAGCACGTGGCCCGCGTGAACATGCTGGACGAGCTGGACCGGCAGAACCCCGTGGACATCTCCGTGCCCGCGGAGGTCGGCGCCCCGAGCGCCCAGCAGGTCCAGGACATCGAGGCCCTGCCGAACGTGCTGGACGTGCAGACGGACGGTGACCTGCCGTCGGGTGCAAGCGCCACCGTGGACGCCGCACAGTACCTCGATTCCGCGAAGGCCACCGACCTGCAGCGGTCCGTGGCGGACATCCTGCACGTGGACATGACCCAGCTGGGAGGGTCGCTGCTGGAGAAGGCCAGCTACGTGAGCGTCCTGGACATCATGCTGTCCGTGGTGCTGGGGCTGCTCGCGGCGGCCGTGGTGGTGTCCGTGCTGGGCATCGCGTCCACCACGTCCCTGTCCGTGCTGGAACGCTCTCGGGAGAACTCGCTGCTGCGGGCCCTGGGGCTGTCCAAGCGGCAGCTGGGCGCCCTGATCCGCCGGGAGGCGCTGGTGATCTCCCTGGTGGCCACCCTGGTGGGCCTGGTGGTCGGATGGGCCTTCGGAGTGCTGGGGGTGATGTCCGTGATCCCGGAGGGCATCGCCGTTTACCCCGTGGTGCCGTGGGCGGGCTTCGGTCTGATCCTGGTCGGGGCCGTGGTGGTGGCCGTCCTCGCCTCGGCCCTGCCGGTGCGGCGGGCCACCAAGCTCAGCCCGGTGGAGGGCATGGCCCGGGCGGACTGACCCCCGGGTGACCCCATGAACCAGGGGCGTGGTCGCGTACGGGCGGCCACGCCCCTTTCCCTGTTCGGGCAGGCCGGGAGTCGATCAGCCCGGCGCGTCCGCCCCCGTGAGCCGGTCCAGGGCGGCCAGGAGACGGTCGAGGATCGCGTGGCGCTCCGCGGCGTCGTCGGGAAGCAGGCCCATGACCGCCTGCTGGTACAGTCCGTCGCCCATGGCGAGCACCGCCGTGGCCACCACCGGGTCCTGCACGTCCGCGAAGATCACGCGGTACCACTCGGCACCCACGTGCGCGCAGGTCTCTCGCGCGCCGGGCTCTCTGGCCTGCACCAGCCGGAAGGCAACGCCCAGGCTGCGGTCCAGGGGGCTGTCCTCGTAGAGCGAGGTGGTGAGGAACTCGCGGGCGGCGCCCTCTGAGGACGCGGTGAGCCGCTCGAGGTCCTCCCGGGCGAGCTCCTCGCAACGGGCCATGGCCGCCTCCACGAGCGCCTGGCGGTGGGGGAAGTGGTAGAGCAGCCCGCCCTTGGACACTCCGGCGTGGGCGGCAACGGCGTCCAGGGTGGCGGCGCGCTCGCCCTCCGTGAGCACCAGGTGCTCGAAGGCGGCGAGCAGCTTGTCTCGGGCTTCCGGTTTGCGTGGCATGGACGTGCGGGACCTCACGTGGTGACGGGAATCATTGCGGACCTGACAAGGTTAACTGTACCGTCTGGACGGTAAAGACTGGCGAGTGCTCCGAGAACGGAGCGCGGTACCAGGGTGTACGGCTCCCGTCCCCGCAATCCGAGTCCGAGGAGGTTCCCGAGGTGTCCACGATGGTCGAAGAACAGCGCAAGGCAGGGCCCCGGCAGTGGGCCTCCCTGGTGGTTCTGATGCTCCCCGTGCTCCTGGTGTCCGTGAACAACACGGCCCTGAGCTTCGCCCTGCCCGCCATCTCCCAGGGGCTGCACCCCACGGCGTCCCAGCTGCTGTGGATCGTTGACGTCTACCCCCTGATCCTCGCGGCGCTGCTGATCCCCATGGGCAGCCTGGGAGACAGGATGGGTCGGCGGAAGATGCTCATGATCGGGTCCACGGGCTTCGGTCTGGTGTCCCTGTTCGCCGCGTTCGCCCCCTCCGCCGAGTGGCTGCTGGCAGCGCGCGTGGGGATCGCCGTGTTCGGCTCCATGCTGCTGCCCACCACGCTGTCCCTGCTGCGCACCGTGTTCCGCGACGACCGCCAGCGCAGCCTGGCCATCGCCATCTGGACCGCCGGGTTCAGCGCCGGTGCCGCCCTCGGGCCCATCGCCGGCGGGTTCCTGCTCAACCACTTCTGGTGGGGTTCCGTGTTCCTGCTGGCCGTTCCGGTGCTGCTCGCGTTCCTGGTGGCTGCGCCTCTGATCCTGCCCGAGTCCAAGGACCCCCACCCCGGGCCCGTGGATCCGCTGTCCATCGTGCTGGCCGTGCTCACCATGGCCCCGGTGGTCTACGGCATCAAGTCTCTCGCCACCGGCGGCTCGGTGCTCCACGGTGTGCTGTTCATGGCCGTGGGCGCGCTGTGCGGGCTGCTCTTCGCCCGCCAGCAGGTGGCCAAGGACTACCCGATGCTGGACCTGCGCTTCTTCCGCAGCCCGCGCTTCTCCGGCGGCCTGTCCGTGAACATGATGTCCAATGTGGCGCTGTTCGGCTTCCTGTTCTTCTTCACCCAGTACCTCCAGCTGGTCAACGGCACGGACCCCATGACCTCCGGGCTGCTCATGGTCCCCGGCCTGGTGCTCTCCATCCTGGCGGGCCTGGGCGCCGAGCGGATCGCGCGCCTGGTGGGCATCCGCACCGCCGTGGTGCTGGGTCTGCTGCTCGTGGCCGCCGGGTTCTTCATTGTGGCGTTCACGGACCAGACGAGCTCCGCCGCGCCCATCCTGGTGGCGTTCACCGTGATGAGCGCGGGCACGGGCCTGGCCACCACGCTGTCCACGGACCTCGTGGTCTCCTCCGTGCCCGAGGCCAAGGCCGGTGCGGCGTCGGCCGTGTCCGAGACGGGCTACGAGGTGGGCGCCGTGCTCGGCACCGCCGTGCTGGGCGGGCTGACCACCGCGTTCTACCAGGCGCACCTGGAGCTGCCCGCCGCTGTGAGCGCGGACAGCGCCCAGATCGCGCACGAGACCCTCGGCGGGGCGCTGGACGTCGCGGCGGACTCCCCTGCGGGCTCCGTGATCGCCGACGCCGCCGTGGCCGCCTTCTCCTCCGGGATGCAGTGGACCGCGCTGATCGGCGGCGTGCTGATGGCCGTGGTGGCACTGGTCCTGGCCCGCGTGCTGCGCGCGGACCGTCGGGTGCGCCGCGTGCAGGGCTGATGCCCCGGGCCTACGACGCCGCCACGCCACTCCGCGCCCCGTCTCCCGTCTGAGGTGCACTTCTGACCGGATTTCGTGCTGCGGGAGCGTCAGAAGTGCGCCTCAGGCGTGCGGGTGACCCCCGCAATCCGCGCGCCATGACGTGAGGCGGAGAGACGGTGACGGCGCGAAGGAGGTCATCATGAGTACATGACCCTGAATGGTTTGGCGGTGGACGCCCCGGTTTACCTGGACTTCGCGCACGACTGGCTGGACCCTGACACGCGTTCACTGCTCGTTCAGGAGCGTCACGAATTCGAGGCTGTCCTGGGAGCACCCGTGGTGTTCACTGAGCCGCCCATCGCCTGCACCCGGTGGGTGGCCGAACGAACGAGCCGGGGAGAAGCCCCTTCACTGGCCTGGGACCCGGACGGCGCCACCCTGCGCAGTCGTGCTAGAGATCCGGATGGACTCATGGCGACGTTCAGCTTGCTCCAGACACTGGCCCACACGTCGGGTGCATGTGTCTACGCTTCCACCGCGCAGACCGTCGATCAGGCCGTGGAACGCATTCGGAGCGAATGCCTGAACAGCTATCCCTCCTTCGATCTGCGGGGACTGGACCGGGCCGCCTTCTGCGCCGGGGCCCTGGACGACCGTCCTGGGGACTGGGCCGATTTCCTCCCCTGGGCCACACGATGGGTGGCCCAGCTCGGGGATGCGCACACTGCGGTCATGGACCACGGTGCCACGAGGTTCCACCCGCCCTACACGGCCGAGCTCCACGATGTCGGAGCAATACTGATCTGCGTTCCCGAAGGGTCATCCGCGTACGCGGTTGGTGTCAGGCCGGGGTGGGTCGTGCGCATCGCGGACCCCGACCACTGGCTCTCCACGGTGGGCGCCTCTCCTCAGCAGCACCGGAGGATGGCTGCCCGCTCCGCCATGGCCGTCGCGGGCAAACAGCGCACGTTCGTGGCGGAGGACCCGCGTGGCACGCGCTCGACGAGGTGGATTGAGTCGGCGGCTCCCCCTGCTGCGGAAGACCTCGTGACGGTTCGGCGGAACTCGGCGGGTGATGTGCAGATTGTGCTGCGGGCGTTCGACCCAGTTGCGGGCATCGAATCCGTGATCGACGACGTCGCCGCGTCAGCCACGGTCACGGACCACATGGTCCTCGATCTGCGCGGGAACGTCGGGGGAGACATCATGCTGGCGGGTCGTTTGCGGGATCGCTTCCTGCGCACCAGAACTCTGCTGGGCAGCGCTGCCTTTACGGATGGCCGCGGCGGGTTGTCGGGACCGCGGCCCCGCTGGGCCGAGCCCTCCGTCCGTGGGCGGTGGCCCGGCACGCTGACGGTGGTGGTGGATGCCTCCACGTACAGCGCCGCGGAGGACTTCCTGGTGGGGCTGAAGGGGCTCGACCACGTGACGGTGGTGGGTGAACGCACCGGCGGTGGAAGTGGCCGGCCACGCACGATCCCCCTGGGCCCTGACTGCAGTCTGCGCATCAGCACGGCCATCACCTACGACCGGTCCGGGCACCCGGTGGAGTTCCACGGCATCCAGCCCGACCGCCGCCCCACTCGCGTGTAGCGCGCGGCACACCCCTGGAAAGTTTCTGAATGCCTGGGCACGGGCTGTCCATGACACCGCAGGTCACCCCGGTTGTGGAGGTACGCTAACCAAGTTCGCGTACCGAGGGGTAGCCGCCTCTCCCCAGCGACGGAACCAGCCGAGCAAGCGGAGGGACGAGGCATGCACCTGCAGCCCAAGGAACAGGAGAAGCTACTGGTGGTGGTCGCCGCCGACCTCGCGCGCAGGCGCCAGGCGCGGGGGCTCAAGCTCAACTACCCCGAGGCCATCGCGATCATCACCTACGAGCTCCTGGAGGGCGCGCGCGACGGGCGCACCGTGGCGGACCTGATGAGCTGGGGGAGCACGATCCTCACCCGGGAGGACGTCATGGAGGGCATCCCGGAGATGATCCCGGACGTCCAGGTGGAAGCCACGTTCCCGGACGGCACCAAGCTCGTCACCGTCCACGACCCCATCCGCTGACCTACGCGAGGAGCACCCATGACACCCGGAGAGTACGTGCTGGCTGACACACCCGTCGTCTGCAACGAGGGCCGCGAGGCCATCGCCCTGGAGGTTCTCAACCGAGGGGACCGCCCCGTGCAGGTGGGCTCCCACTTCCACTTCGCGGAGGCCAATCGCGCTCTGCAGTTCGACCGGGACAAGGCCGTGGGACACCGCCTGAACATCCCCGCCGGCACCGCGGTGCGCCTGGAACCGGGGGACTCCACCACGGTGCGCCTGATCCCCCTGGGCGGGGACCGCGTCGTCCACGGCTTCCGGGACCTCATGGACGGACCCCTGGACGCCCACGAGCCGGCCTCCCTGGACGACGACGCCGTGACCGTCACCCCAGCGCGTCACCGCTCCGCCGCGGGAGACGCCCCGAAGCCGCTGCGCGAGCGCGAGGGCTTCTCCAACGAGACCCGCTGAGCCCGCCCGGCCCGCAGAACGGCACAACGTCGACCACCACGCTGAACACGCCAGACAAGAAGGTCAACCATGAGCTTTGAGATGAGCAGGGACCAGTACGCGAGCCTGTACGGGCCCACCACCGGGGACGCCGTGCGCCTGGCGGACACCGAACTCTTCGCACGCATCGAGAAGGACCTCACGACCACCGGTGAGGAGGCCGTGTTCGGTGGCGGCAAGGTGGTCCGCGACGGCATGGGTCAGAACGGCCAGCTCGTGCGGGACGTGGGGATCCCGGACCTGGTGATCACGAACGTGGTGGTCATCGACTGGACGGGGATCTACAAGGCGGACGTGGCCGTGCGCGACGGTCACATCCAGCAGATCGGCAAAGCCGGCAACCCCCACATCATGAACGGCGTGGACATCGTGATCGGCGTGGCCACGGACGTGATCGCCGGGGAGGGCAAGATCCTCACCGCGGGTGGGATCGACTCCCACATCCACTTCATCAGCCCGGACCAGATCGAGACCGCACTGGTCTCCGGCATCACCACCATGATCGGCGGCGGCACGGGGCCCAGCGAGTCCTCGAAGGCCACCACCATCACCCCCGGCGAGTGGAACATCCACAACATGCTGCGCTCCTTCGAGGAGTTCCCCATGAACTTCGGGCTGCTGGGCAAGGGCCACGGCTCGTCCATCTCCCCCATGGCGGAACAGATCCGGGCGGGCGCGATCGGGCTGAAGATCCACGAGGACTGGGGCGCCACGCCCTCGTCCATCAACACGTCCCTGCAGGTGGCGGACGAGTACGACGTCCAGGTGGCCATCCACACGGACACCCTGAACGAGGCGGGGTTCGTGGAGGACACCCGCGCGGCGATCGCCGGGCGCGTGATCCACACGTTCCACACCGAGGGCGCCGGTGGCGGGCACGCCCCGGACATCATCGAGCTGGCGCAGGACTCCAACATTCTCCCGGCGTCCACCAACCCCACGCTGCCGTACACGCGCAACACCATCGAGGAGCATCTGGACATGCTCATGGTGTGCCACCACCTCAATCCGGACATCCCGGAGGACGTGGCGTTCGCGGACTCGCGCATCCGCAAGGAGACGATTGCCGCGGAGGACGTCCTGCAGGACATGGGCATCTTCTCCATGACCTCCTCGGACTCGCAGGCCATGGGCCGCGTGGGCGAGGTGGTGCTGCGCACGTGGCAGGTGGCGGACTCCATGAAGCGCCAGCGCGGCGCCCTGCCCGAGGACGAGGGCACGGGCGGCGACAACCACCGCATCAAGCGCTTCATCTCCAAGTACACGATCAACCCCGCGATCGCCCACGGCGTCTCCCACGCGGTGGGTTCCGTGGAGGAGGGCAAGTTCGCGGACCTCGTGCTGTGGGAGCCCAAGTTCTTCGGTGTGAAGCCGGACCTGATCATCAAGGGCGGCCAGATGGTCCACGGCGTGATGGGCGATCCGAACGCGTCCATCCCCACGCCGCAGCCCCGCTGGTACCGCAAGGCGTTCGGTGCCTACGGCAAGGCGGCCGCCCGCTCGTCCATCACCTTCATGTCTCAGGCCTCCATCCGGGCCGGGGTGCCCCGCTCGCTCGGGCTGGAGAAGGTGGTGCGTGAGTGCCGTGACATCCGCTCCCTGACCAAGGCGGACATGAAGTTCAACGGCGAGACCCCGCAGCTGCGCGTGGACCCGGAGACGTACGAGGTGCGCGTGGACGGCACCCCCGTCAGCTGCGAGCCCCGCACCGAGCTGCCCATGGCGCAGCGCTACTTCATGTTCTGACCACGACGCCGCCCCGCGCGGTGGGTTCGTTCGTGGCGGTTCCACGCCGCACGTGCCCGAAGGCCCCCAAGGGGACCGACCGGACGGAACCACGTCGAACAGCACGACAGCGGAAGGAAGGAGCCCCATGATCGTCACCGAGATCCTGGGCAACATCCACATGGCCCCCGGCCGGGAGCTCGTGGCCGGGCGCCATGTGGAGAAGGTGGTGCTGCCCAGTGCGGAGCTGGTCAAGCGCATCCAGCGCCTCACCACGGACCACGGCACCGAGCTGGGGCTGCGGCTGCCGGCCGGAGCGCCGGACCTGAGGGACGGGGACGTGCTGTCCATGGAGGGCGACCCCGAGGACGGCAACGCCGTGGTGGTGCAGGTGCTCCCCACGGACGTGCTGGTGATCGGGGCCCGCTCCATCGTGGAGATGGCGTTCGTGGCGCACAGCCTGGGCAACCGGCACCTGCAGGCGCAGTTCTTCGACGAGGACAGCGAGTACGGGGCCGAGGTGATGGTGGTGCAGTACGACCACACCGTGCAGGACTTCCTGGACCACCACCAGGTGCCGTATTCGCGTCAGGAACGGGTCATGCCCGTGCCGTTCCGCCATGCCGAGCACACGCACTGACCCGGTGACGGACCCGAGCCTGAGCGGCATCCTGGGGCTGATGCAGCTCACGGACTCCGCCCTCCCCACCGGCGCCTTCAGCCACTCCCTGGGCTTCGAGACATACATGCACGCCGAGCAGCTGGAGGACCAGGAGAGCTTCTCCGCGTGGCTGGAGATGTTCGTGGACCAGCAGCTCACGTACACGGACGCCCTGGCTATCCGGCTGGTGTACGCCGCCACCGACTTCGAGCGGATCGAGGACCTCGACGACCTCGTCACCGCGCAGGCCCTGCCCCGCCAGATCCGCGAGGGCGGGATGACCATGGGCAAGCGGCTGCTGAGCATCGGGGCCCGCAGCTATCCCGGCGAGTGGGTGCGGCGCTACCAGCAGGGCGTGGCCGAGGAGCGCATGCACGGCCACCAGGCCACGGTGTGGGGCATGCTCGCCCGGGGCCTGGACGTCCCCGAGGACACCGCGGTGGCCTCCCACGTGTACGCCACGGTGATCTCCCTGACGCAGAACGCGGTGCGCGGCATTCCGCTGGGCCAGAACACGGGCCAGGCGGTGATCCGCGCGGCGCAGGAGTGGGTGGGCCGCGCCGTCGTGACCTCCCGCCGGCTGAGCGAGGAGGGGATCGCGGAGGAGGTGCTGGGCGCGGTGGCCCCCGGTCTGGAGATCGCGCAGATGAACCACGAACGTCAGCGGGCGCGGCTCTTCATGAGCTGAGCACGCGCGCCGCGGGGCCCGTGCCGGCGAGCCCGGACGACCGGTTGTGGGCCGCGGCCCCGGAATCGCGACGGCAACCGGCTCGGCAGCCATGACCGGCACCAGCAGGCAGCACGACCGGCAAGCACGAGCAACAAGGACGAACGAGCAGCAGGAGGACAGCATGGACCCCGTCATCATCGGTGTGGGAGGCCCCGTGGGAGCGGGCAAGACGCAGCTCGTGGAGCGCATCACGCGGGCCATGAGCCAGGAGATCTCCATGGCCGCGATCACCAACGACATCTACACCATCGAGGACGCCAAGATCCTCGCGCGCAACTCGGTACTGCCGGAGGAGCGGATCATCGGCCTGGAGACCGGTGGCTGCCCACACACCGCCATCCGCGAGGACACCTCCATGAACGAGGCCGCGATCGAGCAGCTGAAGAAGCGCTTCCCTGACCTGCAGGTGATCTTCGTGGAGTCCGGCGGGGACAACCTCTCCGCAACGTTCAGCCCCGAGCTGGTGGACTTCTCGATCTACGTGATCGACGTGGCTCAGGGCGAGAAGATCCCCCGCAAGGCCGGGCAGGGCATGATCAAGTCGGACCTGTTCATCATCAACAAGACGGACCTGGCCCCCCACGTGGGCGCGGACCTGGGCGTGATGGAGGAGGACTCCAAGGTGTTCCGCAAGGACAAGCCCTTCGCGTTCACCAACCTCAAGACGGACGAGGGGCTCGAGCGCGTCCAGGAGTGGATCCGCAACGATGTCCTCATGCTCGACCTTGCTTGAGACGCCCGCCACCGGCACCACGACGCCGTCCGCCGGGGTTTTCGAGGCCGGGTGCGACGCCGCCGCGCTGGGCTCCACGACGGTGCCCACCTCCGTGGACCGGGAGAGTTCCGGGGCCGCTTCTGCGGGGAACCCGGACCCCGTGCGTGGCACCGTGCCCGGGCCCGGGGACGCGCGGAACGGTGCCGCAGCGACGTCGCCCGCGTCGGACTGGGCGGGGCAGCTGCGGCTGAGCGTGGCCGCGCGGGACGGACGCTCGTATGCCGCCCGGCAGTACCACGAGGGCGCGCTGCGGGTGCTGCGTCCGCACTACCTGGACCGCTCCGGGCAGGTCACATACACGGTGATCAACCCTGGGGGCGCGTACTTCGGCGCGGACGCCTACCTGCTGGACGTGGCCGTGGGCCGGGACGCATCCCTCGCACTGACCACGCAGTCCGCGACCAAGGTGTACCGCACACCGCAGGGCCCGGCGTCCCAGGAGATGACCGTGCGGCTCGGTCCGGGCAGCTGCCTGGAGTACGTGCCGGACCAGCTGATCGTCTACCGCGGCGGGTCCTACATCCAGCGGACACGCGTGGACATGGATCCCACGGCGTCCCTGCTGCTCGCGGAGATCGTGACTCCAGGGTGGTCCCCGTCCGGGGCGTCCTTCGCCTACGACGAGCTGCGGATGCGGACCGAGGTGCGTGTGACCCCGCCGGTCCCGTCCACGCCGACCGGACAGGACCGGCCCGCAGAGCGCGGCGAGGCACGGTACGGAACACATCCTGCGGCGTTGTTCGAGGCGCTCGGTGCGCCAAGCTCCGGGGCACGCACCCGGCGGCTCGTGGTGGACCAGCTGCGGATCCGACCCGGTGCCCACGGTGACATGACCGGTGTGGGGTTCATGGAGGGCTTCAGCCACACGGGCCAGCTGGTGATTGCTGACGCGCGTCTCACGGACGAGGTCCACGAGGGCCTGACCGAGCTCGTGGACGCCTCCCGCACCCACTCGGGCATCACCCGTGCCGGGGTGGGTGAACCGTACGGCGTGCGCTGCGTGTGCGTGCGGTCCCTGGCGCACTCCACCGAGGACATCGCCGCCCTGCACCGCGCCGTGGTGAACCTGCTGCGCAAACGGTGGCGCGCTCAGCCGCCGCTGCGGCTGCGCAAGTACTGACGGCGCCGCACCGGCCGCCCGGCCTCGGGTGGCCCTTGGGCTCCCGACGTCCACAGAACCGAACCGACCGTCACGAGGAGAACCGTGTCCGCTTCCCATCCCACGCTCTACCGCCGCTACGTGGCGGAGCGGGCCCACCTGCCGCTGCGCGTCCGGGTGGGTCTCACCCTCTCCGCGGTGGCAGCCCTGCACCTGTTCGCCGCCGGGCTGCTGGCTACGGCGCTGGCTCCCGGGTCCGAGCCCCTGGCTCTGGGCGTGGTGCTCACCGCGTACGCCGCGGGCATGAAGCACAGCTACGACTGGGACCACATCTCCGCGATCGACAACTCCACCCGCAAGTTCGTGTCCGAGGGCATGAATCCGGCGAGCGTGGGGTTCGCGTTCAGCCTGGGCCACTCCCTGGTGGTGACGCTCGCCGGGATCATGGTGGTCGCGGGCGCGCAGTTCGTGAGCGGGGCGTTCGAGGAGGGCAGCTCCGCGAACCACGTGCTCGGGCTGATCGGCGCCGGGGTCTCCGGGGTGTACCTGCTGGTGCTCGGGCTCTACAACGCAAGCATTTCCGTGGGGCTGCTCCGCACGGCCTCCCGGGGTGGGAGCACGGTGCGGGGCCACCGGCACGACCTGGACGGCAACTGGGGTCTGGTGTCCCGGCTGCTGCGCAAGCCCTTGCAGCGTGTGCGCCGCCCGCGGGACATCTTCGTGCTGGGGTTCCTCTTCGGCCTGGGCTTCGACACCGCCACGACCATTGGCCTGCTGCTGCTCACCGTCACCGCGTCCCTGGCGGGCGTGCCGGCCGCCGCGCTGATCGGGCTGCCCGTGGCGTTCACCGCGGCCATGACCCTGTGCGACACCCTCAACGGTCTCGGGATGATGAAGCTCTACTCCACCGCCCTCACGGAGACAGGTACCCGGATGCGCTTCAATGCCACCGTCACGGTGATATCTGCGGTCTCCGCACTGCTCATCGCGGTCATCACCCTCGGCGGGTTCCTCAACGACCTCCTGGGCCTCAGCGACCCGGTGACCTCGGCGCTCGCGGGGATCGACCTCGGGGACGCCGGGCTCGTGCTGATCGCCGTCTTCGCGCTGGTGTGGCTGTGGTTCTGGCGCGCGACGCGCGGCAGCGCGGGGACGACGACGCCGGGTGGGCCGCCGTTGCGGCGCGGCTCCGGGCACGCTGGCGGGCCGGTGCGATCGGACGGGGAGGCCTGAGATGGCGTCTGTACGCCGCCTGGGCGCGCTGGTGGGCACCCTTCTGCGGGGCGTCTCGCAGATCTTCTTCATCGACAACCCCTGGGCCGGGGCTCTGCTGCTGGTGGCCGTGGGGTGGGTCCATCCGTGGGTCGCGCTGGTCGTGGCGGTCGGTGCGCTCGCCCAGAGCGCGGGTGCGTGGGCGCTGCTGGGAACGGACGCGGTGCGCACCGGGATGATGGGCTACAACGGTGCGCTCGTGGGGGCGGCCGCGGCGGCGGCACTGGGCGCGCCCCTGCCCGCGCTGCTCATGACGGTGGTCGGCGCGCTCGCGTGCGTTCCTGTTCACGCGCTCCTGCAGCGGGCCTTCGAGGGCCGTGCCCTGGGATGGGCACGGCTGCCGGTCGCCACGGCCCCGTTCTGCCTGGTGGCAGGGGTGCTGTTCGACCTGGTCCTGCCCCTGGTGCATCCGGGAACGGCGAGCACCGGGGAGGGGGCCGCCGGTGCCGCGCTGGGGGTGTTCAACAACTTCTCGGAGGTCGTGCTCGCGGACGGGCTGGTTCCGGGTCTGCTGATCCTGGCGGCGCTGTTCGTGGGTGAGGTGCGCACCGGCCTGTTCGGGACGCTCGGCAGTCTCGTTGCGCTCGCGGGCGCGCTGCTGGTCGGCGACGGCGTCGCGCCCGTCTCCTCCGGGCTGCTCGGCTACTCGGCGGTGCTGGTGGCCATCGCCCTGGGTGCCGTGGTGTGGAACGACAGGCCGCTCTGGGCCCGGTTCACCGGCGCCGTGGTGGGAGCGGGACTGACCCTGGCCCTGCAGCCGCTGCTCGCCCTGCTTCCCCTGCCGGTGTACACGTGGCCGTTCCTGCTGAGCCTGTGGCTGCTCATGCTGGTGGTCGCCGCGGTGCACCGTCACCGCGCTGGTCGCCACGAGGAACCCTCCTCGTCCGTGCTCTAGGGCAACGCAGTGCGGAGTCTGCGGATGCCGGCAGTGAGGTCTGCGGTCGTGGGGGTGGCCGCGTAGCTCAGGCGCACGCGGGCGGCGTCGGGCTGACCCGTGTGGAAGTTCGCCCCGGGCGCGATCGCCACTCCGTGGGCGAGCGCCCCCGCGACGAACCCGGCCTCGTCCGTGCCCCGGGGCAGGCGGATCCACAGGTGGTAGCCGCCGCGGGGGTGTTCGGGCAGGGCGTCGGCACCCAGTGTCTCGACGACGCCGCGCACCGCTACGCGCCGTCGTTCCGTGAGCGACGCCTGCAGCTCCGCGAGCCCGCGCCGCCAGGCAGGAGACGTCAGAACCTCGAGGGCCGTGTGCTGCAGGGGCGCGGGGACCATCATGGTGTCGATCATGTGCGCCATGCGCAGCCGTTCGAGCACGGGGCCGCGCGCGGCGAGTCCACCCACCCGCAGGTTCGGGGAGGCCACCTTGGTGAGGGACCGGATGTGGATCACCACGCCGTCGGTGTCCAGGAGGACGAGCGGCTTCACGGGCGTGAGGCAGTCCGTGTGCGTCATGTGGCGGGCGTAGTCGTCCTCCAGCACGAACGCCTCGTGGCTGCGGGCCACCGCGAGCAACTCGCGCGCCCGCTCCTCGGACACGCTCACGCCCGTGGGGTTCTGGAAGAGCGGCTGGAGCACGACCAGGCGGGCGCCGGTGCGGGCGAGGGCGTCGTCGAGGTAGTCCGGACGCATGCCGTGGGCGTCCACGGGCAGGCCCACCGGTCGCAGCCCGGCGGCGCGTGCGGCGGCGACGGCGCCCGGGTAGGTGGGCGACTCCAGGACCACCGGGTCCCCGGGCTGGGCCACGGCGCGCATCGTCGTGGACAGCGCCGCCTGCCCCGCGCCAACGATCAGGACGTCCTCGCGCCCCAGTCCCGGACCGATGTCCTCCGCGAACCAGGTGCGAAGGTCCGGGAGGCCGCCGATGGGCGGGCGCTCCCACGCCTGGGGGCGCCGGGCGGCGCGGGCCAGCGCGGAGCTCAGGGCCTTCATGGGCAGCAGCGAGTGGTGCGGGTACCCGCCGTTGAGGTCGATCACTCCGGGGCCCGGGGTCGAGACGGTGTTGAGCAGGCCCGGGGAGGTGAAATCCCTCGCACCGGGGTTGCCCTCCGCGAGGCCCGGGTTCAGGGCGAGTGCCGCCTCCTGCCAGGACGTGTCCCCGGAACTCGTGCTCGGCTCGGGCCGGGCGCGGAACGTGCCCGCCCCCGGGCGGGAGACCACCAGGCCGCGCTGCGTGAGCAGGGCCAGGGCCTGGGAAACCGTGGAGGCGCTCGCCCCGAAGCGCGTCACGAGCGCCCGGTGCGTGGGCAAGCGGGCCCCCGCGGGCAGGGGGATGACCTCCCGTGCCAGCTCGTCCGCGATCTCCGCCGAACTGCTACTGTTATTCATGGACACCAAGAATAGCGCTACTCCCCGTTCCGGAGTATCGGTCCGGACCCCGGAGGGTCACGCCACCGGGCCCACGGTCCGCGGGGCGTGGAACAACGGACCCCTCCTCGCCGCCCTCGGCGTGACCGCCTTCTCCTTCAGCTTCCCCGGCACCGTCTGGGCGCTGGAGAGCTTCGGGCCGTGGACGGCCACCGGGCTGCGCGGGGTCCTCGCCGCCGTGATCGCCGGGGTCGCCCTGCTGTGGACCCGCGCCGCGATCCCGGCCCGCAGGGACTGGGGCGGGATCGCCGTCGTCGCCGTGGGCTGCGCCCTCGGGTTCCCCCTGCTCACCACCCTCGCCCTGCAGACCACGTCCACGTCCCACTCGGCCGTGGTGATCGGCGCGCTGCCCATGGCCACTGCGGTGATCTCCGTCCTGCGGACCGGCGCGCGGCCCTCCCGCCTCTTCTGGGGTGCGGCGCTCGCGGGCGGCGCGGTGGTGGTGGGCTTCGCCCTGCTGCAGAGCCGCGGCAGGCCCACGGTGGGCGACATCTTCCTGCTGGGCGCCCTGCTGATGTGCGCGGCCGGCTACGCCGAGGGCGGGCGGCTCTCGGCGCACATGCCTGGCTGGCACGTCATCGCGTGGGGTGTGCTGCTGGCCCTGCCGGTGAACCTGGTGGTCACTCTCGTGGCGCTGCCCGCGGAGCCGGTCCACCTCACGGGGCGCGGTGTCGCGGGGCTGCTGTACATCGCCGCCGTCTCCCAGTTCCTGGGCTTCGTGGTCTGGTACCGGGGCATGGGCCTCATGGGCGTGCCACGCGCCAGTCAGCTCCAGCTCGCCCAGCCGCTGCTGACGCTCGTGTGGGCGGTCCTGCTCCTGGGCGAGACCTTCTCCGCGGCGGTCCCGGTGACCGCCGTCCTCGTCCTCGCGTGCGTTGCCCTGACCCAGCGCGCTCGATCCTGACCCCTTCCACCACTGCAAGGAGACCCGCCATGCGTGAGTTCACCCAGTCCACCAAGCTCGCGTCCGTCCGCTATGACGTCCGCGGTCCGATCCTCCGGGAGGCCCAGCATCTCGAGGCGGAGGGTCACGAGATCATCAAGCTCAACATCGGCAACACCGCACCGTTCGGGCTCCACGCTCCGCCCACCCTCCTGGCGGACATGGCGCGTTCGCTGCCGGAGTCGGACGGCTACTCGGACAGCCGCGGGATCGTGCCCGCCCGGGAAGCCGTCGCGGACCACTACGGGGACAGGGGGTTTCCTGCGCTCTCCGCGGAGGACGTGTGGATCGGCAACGGCGTCTCCGAACTGATCTCCATGACCCTGCAAGCCTTCGTGGACGCGGGGGACGAGGTGCTCGTGCCCATGCCCGACTACCCGCTGTGGACCGGCGCCACACGCCTGGCCGGCGGCACCCCGGTGCACTACCGGTGCGATGAGGAGTACGGGTGGGAGCCGGACCTCGCGGACGTCGCGGCGAAGATCACGCCCGCCACCCGGGCGCTCGTGGTCATCAATCCCAACAACCCCACCGGCGCGGTCTACTCGCCCGCCACGGTGCGGGGCCTGGTGGAACTCGCCCGATGCCACGACCTCATGGTGCTCACGGACGAGATCTACGAGCAGATCACGTTCGACGAGGCGGTGCACCACCATGCCGCCGTCGAGGCGGGGGAGGACGTTCTGTGCCTGACGTTCTCGGGGCTGTCCAAGGCGTACCGCAGCTGCGGTTTCCGCGCGGGCTGGCTGGTGGTCACGGGGCCGCGGGAACGGGCCGCCAACTTCGTGGAGGGGCTGGACCTGCTGGCGAACATGCGCATGTGCGCCAACGTGCCCGGGCAGCATGCCATCCGGGCGGCACTGTGCGGGGACGAGGGGCTGTCCGGACTGACCGTCCCGGGCGGGCGCCTGTACGAGCAGTCTGTGATCGCGAGCGACGCGCTCAACGAGATCCCGGGGATCACGTGCGTCCGCCCCCGCGGTGCGCTGTACTGCTTCCCGCGGCTGGACGCTGCCGTGCACCCCGTTCGCGACGATGAGGCGCTCGCCCTCGACATCCTGCGCAGTCAGCACGTCCTGGTCACCCACGGCCGGGGATTCAACTGGAAGAGCCCCGATCACTTCCGACTGACCTTTCTGCCTCCGGCCCCCGTTCTCACCGAGGCTATTGGCCGCCTGGGAGAGTATTTCGACGCCGCCCGCACGGGGAAGCACGAGCTGCCGTGATGACCTTCATCGGTGCCTGGCGTGCAGCCGGAGGTACCCCCAGGCGGACGGCAGCCGTACCCATCCGAGGACGGTGAGCACAAGGAGACCGCCGATGGGAGAGATCCAGTCCAGGTCCGGTCGCACGAGCGCGCCGCACGCGATGCCCGCCAGAACGGCTGAGAACACCAGGACGGCGTGGATCCGGACACAGGCCTCCCGTCCGGCCATCATCCGGAGGGCAGGATCCGACGGCAGTGACCCGTGGGTCCGTGCAGAGGAGATCGCACGCTGCGTTTGCGTCGAACCCACAGCGGGGTCCGCCTTGGGCAGGCTCCGGGAGGACAGAGCAACAGCTCCGTACATCACGAGCAGCGCACCGACGATGATTCCCAGGGCCCACCAGTCGCGCCCGGCATTGCGGGGCACGAACCATGCGAGGAGCGGGATCCCCAGGAGGCCGAGAACACAAGCCGGCAGGTTGCGCATCACGAGTCCGGCTGGACCGGGAATCGCGGCGTCATGGCCGACCGCGGCGTCGTGGGCTGTCCCTGGGATGGTCATGCGCCCAATCTAAGGGGTTATGGGCGTCGGGGGGCGGGACACGGGGGCAGACCCCGTGGCCGGGAATCTTCCCCCGCGGGCCTTCGTTAACCCGGGTGAGGACATGCTCGATCGTCCGAGAAGAGAATCCGAGACAGAAGGAGACCTCATGGCCTACCGCACAGAGAATCCAGCCACCGGAGTCGTCGAGCAGGAGTTCACCTCCGCCACGGACGCGGAGATCGCCCGCGCCGTCGAGCGCGCGGACGCCGCCTTCACGTCCTGGCGCGCCACCCCGGTGGAGCAGCGCGCGAAGGCGCTGAGCGCCGTCGCGGACGCGTACGAGACCCGCGGGGACGAGCTCGCCCGCGTGATCAGCACCGAGATGGGCAAGCCGTTCAAGCAGGCGCAGGGCGAGGTGGCCCTGTCCTCCGCGATCTACCGCTGGTACGCGGACAACGGCCCCGCCATGCTCGAGGAGGAGACGCTGAACGTGGGGGACAGCGCCACGTCCGTCGTCGTCACCGAGCCCGTGGGTGTTCTGGTGGGCGTCATGCCCTGGAACTTCCCGCAGTACCAGGTGGCCCGTTTCGCGGCCCCCAACCTGATGCTGGGCAACACCGTGCTGCTCAAGCATGCCTCCATCTGCGCCCGCACGGGTGAGCTGATCGAGGAGATCCTGCACGCTGCGGGCATCCCCGAGGACGCCTACATCAACCTGTTCGCCAGCACCGACCAGATCACGGACATCATCGCGGACCCGCGCGTGCGCGGTGTGTCCCTGACCGGCAGCGAGGGCGCGGGCAAGGCCGTGGCCACCACCGCCGCCCAGAACCTCAAGAAGAGCGTCCTGGAGCTCGGCGGCTCCGACCCGCTGATCGTGCTGGACGACGTCGACGTGGCCAAGACCGCCAAGACGGTCGCCGTGACCCGCATGCGCAACGCGGGCCAGGCCTGCAACTCGCCCAAGCGGATCCTGGTGCCGTCCGGGATGCTCGACGAGTTCGTGGCCAAGGTCGTGGAGACCGTCGAGGGCATGACGGTGGGCGACCCCCTGGCCGAGGACACCAAGATCGGCCCGCTGTCCTCCGTGGAGGGCCGCGACGACGCCGTGTCCCAGGTGGAGCGCGCCGTGGAGCAGGGTGCCACCCTGCACACCGGCGGCAAGGCCCTGGACAAGGACGGTGCGTGGATGGCTCCGGCCGTCCTGACCGGCGTCACCCGGGAGATGGACGCCTACAAGGAGGAGATCTTCGGCCCCGTGGCCGTGGTCTACTCCTACGACTCGGTGGACGAGGCCGTGGAGATCGCCAACGACTCCGACTTCGGCCTGTCCGGCTCCGTGTGGAGCGCGGACGCCGCGAAGGCTGAGGAGGTCGCGCGCCGCCTCGAGGTGGGCATGACCTACGTCAACGAGCACGGCACCACCATGCCGGGCCTGCCCTTCGGCGGCGTGCGCCGCTCCGGCTACGGCCGCGAGCTGGGCCGCTGGGGCTTCGACGAGTTCTCCAACACCAAGCTGGTGCGCGTGGCGGGCTGACCCCGCACGCTCCACCACACGGGTGCCCGGGGGTTCCGTCACGACGGCGCTCCCGGGCACCCGCTCGCTCGGCACGTCCGCGCGTGCACGGCCTCGCCGCACCGGCGACCCACCCACCAGATCTCGCGGGGTGCCACCCCGCTCGCGAAGGAGACACCATGACCGACACCACCACCCTCACCGAGCAGGAAAAGGCCAACCTGGAGCTGGCCAAGGAGTACATGCGCATCGCCTACACCCCGGGTGAGGCCAGCGCCGACGCCGTGGCGCACCTGTGCGCACCGCACAACCGCTTCGTGGGCCCCACCACGTTCCCGGGCACGGAGACCCTGGAGCAGTACGCGGACGTGCACGGTGAGCTCATGACCAAGCTGGACGACCTGCACTTCGAGAGCTTCGACGTGGAGTTCGTCAAGGACGACCGTGTGGCCCTGCGCTACACCGCCCAGGGCACCCACAAGGGCGCCCCGCACGGGGACATCCAGCCCACCGGCCGCCAGGCCACCTGGACCGCGTGCGCGCTGTTCCGCGTGCAGGACGGCAAGCTCGTGGAGTTCGTCAAGGAGTGGAACAAGCTGCCCATGTGGGAGCAGCTGGGCTGGCCCATCGAGGAGTGCCTGACCTACAACGACTGAGACGGTCGCGGCGCTTGATGCGTCGCGGACTCTGCGGCGGGGCCGCGGTCGGTGCCATGGGCGCCGGCCGCGGCCCCGCGTCGTCGTCCGCGAAATCGCCCTGCACCTGCGGTGCCCGCCCCTCCCGCGGCCCGCGCAACGGTCGTACAGTGGGAGGTGGATCACACGGAACCGGTGCGGAATCAGGTGGAACATGGGTGCTCGGGAACTGGTGGCGGACGCGGCGAAGCGCCCGGTGGAAGCGGCGGAGGCCGCGGTGGAGGGCGTCTCCGCCGAGGTGCTGAACCACATGCCGGACGGCACGCACAACTCCATGGCATGGCTCCTGTGGCACGCCGCGCGGCAGCAGGACGCGCAGATCGCCGCGCTGTGCGGGGCGGAGCAGGTGTGGACTGCGCAGGGCTGGTGCGAGTCGTTCGGGCTGGACCGCCCCGCGGAGGACTTCGGCTTCGGGGACGGCCCCCGGGAGGTCGCGAGCGTGCGGGTGCAGGACCCCGGGCTGCTGATCGGCTACCTGCGCGCGGTGTGCTGCGGCACGGCGGAGTACGTGAACGGCCTCGACGACGCCTCCCTGGACGAGGTCGTCGACGACTCCTGGGACCCGCCCGTCACCCGCGGCGTGCGCATCGTCTCCACGATCGACGACGCCGCCCAGCACGTCGGGCAGGCCGCCTACGTCCGCGGCCTGGTGGACGAGTGGTCCGGGCGCTACTGACAGGGCCGCACTTTCACGTCAATGAAACTGCATAGACGCTGAGGGTTCACCTACACTGGTTCTACTGACTGTCGGCCCCAGGGCTCACGGCGCCGAAGTCCATCCCGGGAGAGACGATCGCATCCATGGCTCGTTCAAGCGCACGCTCATCCACCAGCAGGAAGCCGTCCATGGCGCTGGTGGCCTTCACGTCCTTCTCCCTGCTCGTGGCCGGGAGCGTCGCGTTGAGCAACGGCACCGACACCGCCCCGTGGCAGCCCGCCATGGCGCAGGACCCCCAGGGTCCGCAGCGCCCCGGAGCCACCGATCCCGCCGACGACGCCGCGCAGCCGGCTCAGCCCTCCCTCTTCGCCTCCACACCGGACCCAGCAGCCATATCCGCAGCCCAGGACGCCTCCCTCGTCTCCCTGAGCAGCACCCGGCCGAGCGGCGGATCGGCCGGAGCGGGCGGGCCCGGAACGGGCGGCGGAGCGGGCAACGGGGCGGCGTCCTCGGTGGCGCCGAGCACGCGCGCACCCGCGACCTTCGAGGGCGAGCTGCCCGTCAACACCCTGATCGCCCCGGCGCAGCCCGTGGTGGTGCTCAAGGGCGGCGAGTTCGGCTGGCGCACCGCACCGGACACGGGTCAGCGCGAGTTCCACAACGGCACGGACATCTCCGCGCCCGAGGGCACCCCCGCCGTCGCCGCCCTGGACGGCACGGTGACCGCCGTGTTCTGGGACGTGTGGGGCGGCAACCGCGTGGAGGTCTCCCACGCGAACGGCATGAAGACCACGTACAACCACCTCAAAGAGGTCATGGTGCGCGAGGGCGACTCCCTCCGGGCCTCCGAGCAACTGGGTGTGGTGGGCCAGACCGGCATGCGCGTGACCGGGCCGCACCTGCACTTCGAGACGTGGGTGGACGGCAAGGTGGTGGACCCGCAGTCCTTCGACTGGAAGTCCGGGGAGGACATCATCCCGGCGTCCCGTCCGGCGTACTCCACGGCGGACCAGGCCGGGGTGTCGCAGGCCCCCACCAACCCGAAAGCCAAGCCGGGAACGGACGCGGGCTCCGGCCCCAAGGCGCCCGCAAAGGGCAAGGACGAGATCCGGGCGCTGGGTCAACAGACGGCACCGGCCAAGGATGCTTCGGCTTCCGGGAACGGAAAGGCCTCCGGCGAATCCGCTCCGAAGGCCTCCAACTCCTCCGGCAAGAAGCACGTGACCCAGGGCCCGTCTCAACCCGGCTCGCCCACCAAAGACAACGGCAAACCGCAGACTCCGCCGAAGACCCCGGTGGCGTCCGGCTCCCAGGGTGCCACCGGCAAGCCCACTGACCCCAAGCTGTCCGAGCCCGGAAAACCGGGTGCGACGCCGACGAAGCCGGCGCCCTCTCGGCCCGCGCCCCCCAAGCCCGCTCCGACGAAGCCGGCTCCGACGAAGCCCGCTCCGACCAAGCCAGCGCCTTCCAAGCCGGCACCGACGAAACCAGCGCCCTCCAAGCCGGCGCCCACCACGCCCGCGCCCTCCCCGGTCAACCCGTACACCGCGGACATCACGAAGCTCACCACCCTGGAGCAGTTCCAGCAGCGCACCCAGAACCTGCTGGCCATGCAGCTGAAGCTGACCCCGGCGGAGCAGTTCGGGCCGCTGACCCCCCTGAACGTGGAGCTCAAGGCGCTGACCCAGCAGCTCACCGTCCGCAACCTGGCCGCGGTGAACCCGGCGTACACGAAGCAGCTGGGGATCACTCAGCAGGCGGTCGAGAGGGCTTCCGCCAAGCCCACAGACCCGAAGCTCACTTCCGCGGCCACGGCGGAGCTCACCAAGCTCCAGGACCTGGTGAAGAACGCGCCGCTCTACAAGGACAAGAACGCCGCCGCACCGGGAGCGGGCCAGCCTGCCCCCGCGGTGCCGGGCCCCGCGGCACCGGGCCCGGCCGCGCCGCAGAACTGACCCCGGGACTCCCCACCCCCACACGGTGATCGATCCTGCGGTGCCCGTTCGTGCGGTGCTAGCCTGCCCGCAAGAGGCACCAGCACCGGACCGGAACCAGGGAAGTGGGCACACGTGCGACGCATCGTGATCATCGGGGGTGGCAACGCGGGCCTGAGCTGCGCGGCGCGCCTCCTGCGGCAGACATCCCGGGACTCGGTCCGGGTGACGGTCGTGGAGCCGAGCCCCACCCACACCTACAGCCCCATGCTCTCCTACGTGGGGTCGGGCATGGCCGGTCTGAGCAGCGTGTGCAGGGCGCAGCGGCGGTACATGCCCTCCGGAGCCCGGTGGCTCCGTGCGCGGGTCACGCGGGTGGATCCGCAGGCCCGCACGGTGGCGCTCGACGACGGCACCGAGCTGGGTTACGACGATCTCGTGGTGGCCCCCGGCATCGCACCGGACTTCGATCGGGTGCCCGGGCTGGTCGCAGCCCTTGACGGCCCGCACGCTGCCTCCAACTACATCACGCAACTCGCGCCCAAGACGTGGGACCTGATGTCCGGGCTGCGGGGCGGGACCGCGGTGTTCACCATCCGCTTCGAGGACGTCGGCTGCGGCGGAGTGGGGTACAAGCCGCTGTTCATGGCGTGCGACCGCTGGCGCCGCACCGGGGTGCTGGAGGACCTCCGCGTGCGGGTGGTCGTGGAGGCGCCCGAGCTGTTCCCTGAGCCCCGGGTGGCCGGACACATCGCGGACGCACTGCGGCGCTACGGCGTGGAGGCCGTCCTGGACGCTCGCATCGAGTCCGTGGACCCGGAGGCCCGGGCCCTGCGCATCACGCGGGGCGGGGCACGGGAGACCGTGGAGTACGACGCCCTGCACGTGGTTCCCCCGCACCGCGCCCCCGCGTGGATCGCGGACAGCGGGCTCGCGGACGACGGCGGGGCGGGCCGGGTGGCCGTGGAGCCCGAGACGCTGCGGCACGTCCGCTTCCCGCACGTGTGGTCCCTCGGGGATGCCGCCGCGCTGGGCATCATGGCCTCCGGCGGAGCGATCCGCAGCCAGAGCCCGGTCCTGGTGCACAATCTCCTCGCGGCGGATTCCGAGGAGCTCCAGCGCTACGACGGCTACACCGTGGCGCCCATCGCGCTGTCCCGACGAACACTGCTGCTCGCGGAGGTGGACCGCCGGATGCGCCCGGAGCCGTCCTTCGGCGTTCGCGACCTCGCGAACCCCCGCCCGTGGACGTTCCTCTTCGACCGCTGGCTGCAGCCCGCCCTGTACTGGAAGGGCATTCTGCGCGGTCTGATCTGAGCGGTTCGGCCCCTGGTCCCGGGCCACGACGCCGCCGCGAGACTCCAATGCGAGACCCCCACGTGGGGCTTCCACGCCACGTGGGGCACCCTCGTGAGAGAACCGCGCGAGGCGCCCGGCGGCGTCGTCCGGGGCCGTGCGTGGCGGGGCGGCGCGTGCTGGGGTGGTGCCGGGTCCGGACGGGCCCGGCGCCACCGTGCTCAGCGGGTGGAGCGCACCCGCACCCCGGTGACCGGGCGGGTCAGCATGTGGGTCCACGAGAACGTGAGGTCGTCCTGGTCGCTCGGCAGCTGGACCTCCGGGCGGCACAGCGCCACCACGGCGGCGGAGAGGGACGTGACCGCGATCTTTTCGCCGGGGCAGCGGTGGCCCGTGCGCACGTCCGCACCGCCCTGGGGGATGAACGTGGAGATCGCCTCGGCGTCCTCGACCCCCAGGAAGCGCTCGGGGTCGAACGTGGCCGCGCGGTCCCAGGACGCCGGATCCGTGTTGGTGCCCAGGATGTCCAGGACCACGCGTTCCCCCTTGTGCACGGGGCAGCCCTGGATCTCGGTGTCCTGCGTGAGCTCCGCGGGGAGCATGGGCACGAACGGGTACACGCGTCGGACCTCCTGCGCGAAGGCCACGGCCTCGGGAACGTCCAGCAGGGTGCCCCCGCGCTGCTCGGAGGCGGTGCGGATGCGCTCGACCCACTCGGGGTGCTCCACCAGGGCAGTGGCCGCGAACGCCGCGAAGCGGGCCACGGCCACGTTCGGGCGGGTGAGGTTCTGCAGCTCGATGCCCGCTGTCTTGGCGTCCACCAGCTCGCCGTGCTCGTCCACCAGACCGGCTATGTGCTCGAGCACGGAGTCCTGGGGAGCACGGACCCGCCCGGCTCGGACGTCCTTGATGAGCGCGGTGAAGCGGCGGTCCAGGGCGATCCGGTCCAACCGGGACACCACGTGGCTCGCGGGGCGTCCGAAGGTGTCCAGCAGGCGGCTCATGCGGTGGGCCCAGCGGTCCATCTCCGGCACGCCCCACTGCAGGCCGGCCCACCGGAAGGACGCGCGGCCGAAGGCGATCGCGGTGCTGTCGTAGACGTTGTCGCCGTCCTTCCAGCGAGCCACGAGGTCCTCGAGCTCCTCGGCCACGAAGGGCTTGTACGCGGCCACGCGCTCGTCCTCGTACGCCATGTCCGCGAGCTGGTTCTTGCGCGTCCGGTGGGCCTCGCCGTCCAGGCCGTGGACAGCTCCCGCTCCGAACAGGGGACCCTGGACGACGCCGGGCATCGCCCCGTCGCGCTGCACGCGGGACGTGTCGTAGAAGAGCTTGACGCCCTCCTCACCGCGGACCAGGACGGTATTCTTGCCCAGCAGGGGCATGCGCACAGGGCACCCCGAGTCCGAGGAGAGGCCTGCGCGGCGTCGTACGCGGGAGGCGAAGAGGTAGCCGGAGCGCAGCAGCGAGGGGCCCTGCTCGGAACGGGTCTGGCCGAACTGTGAAGTCATGCTCCCCAGTATGCGCCCGCAGCCCGTGCGTCTGCGGGAGGGTCGTTGAGCCTGCGTTCAGGAGCGGCGGCGCTCCCGCAGCGCCCCGGCGAACAGGAACGCGAGCACGCCCATCACGGGGAAGATGAGCAGCGCGGTGCGCAGCCCCACGGCGTCGGCGAGCACCCCCACCAGAGGTGGGGAGAGCACGAACACGATGCGCATGCACCAGCTGACCAGCGTGAGCCCCGTACCGGGTTTGAGGCCCGGCGCGTGGTCCGCGGCGGCGTAGGCGTTGGGGACCATGGTGGCGCAGCCGAAACCGGCGAGCGCGAAGCCCACCAGGGCCAGCCACGGAGCGGGCGCGAGGGCGACGGCTCCCAGGCCCACGAAGATCAGGACGCCTCCGATGCGGGTCACCAGGACGGCGCCGAGCGCGTCGATCAGGCGGTCCCCGACGATCCGGCCCACGAACTGCGCTCCCACGAGGCTTACGTAGCCGAGCCCCACCAGGCCCACAGGGGCGGCGAGCACGTCCCGGAGGTAGACGGCGGACCAGTTGGAGCCCACGTCCTCCACGAGCACCCCGGACACGGCGACCACCGCGATGGGCAGCAGAGCCAGCAGCGCCGCGCGCCTTCCCCGGGGCAGCCGGGGAATCCCTGCGGTGTCCACGGGGAGGTTCTCCGCCTGGGCGGCGGCGTGGGCCTCGTGGTCGTCCGGCACGGCCCACCGCATGGCCACCACGGCCACGGCGGCGAAGACCACCCCGCTGACGAGGAAGTGCCAGGCCAGGGGCACGTGCAGGGCGGCGGCCGCGGTGCCCATGAGCCCGCCGATCACGGCACCCACGCTCCACAGGGCGTGCATGGAGTTGATCATCGAGGTTCCGGCGAGGCGCTGGACCCGCAGTCCCTGGGCGTTCTGGGCGGTGTCCACCACCGCGTCCAGCACTCCGGCGACGAACAGCCCCGCTCCGAACACGGCGAGCACCGGGACGGAACCGGTCACGAACACGGCCGCGGCCAGGAGCACGGAACCCGCGGCCGCGGTCCGGGCGGTCCCGAACCGTCGCAGGACGGGAGCGGGCAGCGGCCCGGCCACCACGCCGCCGATCGGGAACGCGATCACCGCCAGCCCGTACGCCGCGTTGGAGAGCTCGAACATGTCCTTGAACTCGGGCAGCCGCGGGAGCAGGTTCGAGAAAATGGCACCGTTCGTGAGGAACAGCAGGGACACGGCCAGCCGGGCACGGCGGATGCGCGCGCGGTCCATGGCCTCGGGGTCGGGGGACGTCACCCGACCAGGCTACGGGGCGCGCCCCCTGGGGAGTCATCCGGTGTCACCCGGGGCCGCCTCCCGGCCCGTCCGGCACCCGCGGGACGACGCCGCCGCGCACCGTCCCGCCGTGCCTCGCCACCCGCTCCGAGCGCGGAGGTTCTCGTCGCACGCCCTCCTGGCGGCATCGTTCGGCGGTCCTGTCCGCGGCCACACCCCTCCCGCCCTGGGCAGGGAAAAGCCCCGCGGCCCGCCTGGTCAGCGGTGCCGCGGGGCGCCCGTCCGGAGCCCGTAC
>NZ_JASDCY010000014.1:0-50743 GCF_030407675.1 Kocuria sp. APC 4018
GTTCGCGTTTGATCCAGTCCGAATCGTAGTGGGTGCCGCTGGTGCCGCGCTCGCGCTCACGCAGCCGGTCGGCGTAGTCCGTGGGGCGCAGGGGCGAGTCGTCGTCGTCGGGGCGGGTGAAGCGGGCGGTCGCCACGAGCCCGAAACCCAGCCCGGCGCCCACGACCATGGTCATCCCTCCCACGATGAACGCCAGGACGTAGTCGTCCAGCAGGTCGGCGGGGACGGACGGGCCGAGCCACGAGGGCACCACGAACGCCATCCCCAGGCACGCGAAGCCGGGGACGAGCAGGACGGCGGGGATCAGCCACAGCTTGGACCACGAGCGGCGCTCGGGTTCTCCGGGGTCCTGGAACACGGGCAGGGCGCGTGTCTGGACCAGGGCGTACCCCAGCACGCCGAGCACCACGAGGATCGCGCCCAGCACCCAGCCGAACCACAGGTCCATGGCCACGAGAGCCAGTCCTGCGAGCAGCCCCAGCATGATCACGGTGAAGGAGAGCCCTCGGCCCATCCTCCGGGCGGCGCGGGTCGCGGTGGTGCGGGCCTCTGAGCCGGCCGGGGCGGCGTCGTGCGCGGTCCCGGTGGGCGACGCCGCCCGCGCACCGTGCGCGGGGCCGTGAGCTGCGGCGGTTCCGCTGGTGGGCGTCCTGTCCGGGCCCTGAGGTGGCGTCTGTGCGGGATCAACGCGGATGCCGTACTGCGGGCGGTCAGCGGCGCCGGGGCGGGTCACGGAGTCCTGCGGGGTGGTCGGACCGGAGGGAGCGTGGTCGGGTTTGCGTCCCGGGTCGCCATCTCGGGGGGTGCCGTGGTCCGCCCCCTCGGCGGCGGAGTTCCGGGCACGAGGGTTCTGGGCGTGCGGGTCCACGGCGCGGGGGTCCGGCGAGTCGTGCTCGTCCCGGGGGCGCTGATCGGGGTTCATGGTGGCGATCCGAAGGTGTGGTCGGCGGTGCCGTGCGGACCGTGCCGCGAACGGGCTGGACACCGCCACTGTAGTCCGCTCGGCCCGGGACCGTCGCGGGCCAGGGGGCGGAAAAGCGTGACGTATCATCAAGTCACACCACCGGAGGAGGACGCCATGACGGATCCCACCACGAGCACCACCCACTCCACCGCGGGGCTCTACGTCCACGCGGGGGAGGAGTACACGCGGGACACCACGTACATCGAGGACCGGATCGTGGCGGAGCCGGGGAGCGCCGAGCTCGCCCCCGGCGCTCGCGCGTGGCCGGTCGAGGCCGGACGGTACCGTCTGATCGCCGCGCGGGCGTGCCCGTGGGCCAACCGCACGCTGATCGTGCGCCGGCTGCTGGGCCTGGAGGACGCGATCTCCGTGGGGATGCCCGGACCCACGCACGACGCCCGGTCCTGGCGCTTCGACCTGGACCCGGACGGCCGGGACCCGGTGCTCGGCACGCAGCGGCTGCAGCAGAACTACTTCGCGCGCTTCCCGGACTACCCGCGCGGCATCACGGTGCCCGCGATCGTGGACGTCCCCTCGGGGCAGGTGGTCACCAACGACTTCCCGCAGATCACCGAGGACTTCGCCACCCAGTGGACCGCGTTCCACCGCGAGGGCGCCCCGGAGCTGTGGCCCGCCGAGCTGGTCCCGGAGATGCGCCAGGTGATGAAGCGCATCTACACTGAGATCAACAACGGCGTGTACCGCTGCGGTTTCGCCGGTTCCCAGCAGGCCTACGACACCGCCTACGACCGGCTGTGGTCCGCCCTCGACTGGGTGGAGGCCCGGCTGGGCACGCGGCGCTACCTCATGGGCGAGCACATCACGGAGGCGGACGTGCGGCTGTTCACCACCCTGGTGCGCTTCGACCCCGTCTACGTGAGTCATTTCAAGGCCTCCCGCAACAAGCTCACCGAGATGCCCAACCTGTGGGGCTACGCCCGGGACCTCTTCCAGACCCCCGGCTTCGGGGACACGGTGGACTTCCAGCAGATCAAGGAGCACTACTTCGTGGTGCACCGGGACATCAACCCCTCGGGCATCGTGCCGCTCGGCCCCGATCTCTCCCCCTGGACGACGCCGCACGGCCGGGAGGCGCTCGGCGGCTCTCCGTTCGCGCCCGGCGCCACGGCCCCCGGCCCGGTGCGCGCCGAGGAGCGGGTGGCCCCGGAGCACACCCCTCTGGCCTCCTGAGCGGACGGTGGGTTGAGCGGGCAGGGCGTTGAGCTGTTGCTGGGCTGATCCGGCTCGACGTGCGGTGGTGGGAACCGCACAAATCCCGGGCGGGGCCTTTTGTGCCCGCCCCTCGGGACCGGCCCCGCGCGGGGCCACTAGGGTTGAACGGGTGCTCCGCGCCTGATCCCCGCGGCACTTCCGCGCACCACCACCCCTGAGGCGGCTCGTGCGCCGTGCCCGCGCCCGGGACGGGCGGCCCCGTCCGCGCAGTGCACCACCCACCCCGGCGCCGCCACCGGCGCCCACCGTTCACGCACCCGATCGAGGAGATCCATGGCCCCGTACCGCAACCAGCGCGCAGCAGCACTTCCCGCACGGCTCTCCCGCACGTGGCTGCTCATCTCAGCGGCGGACACCTCTCTGTTCGCCCCCGCCATGGCCTCGGAGGCGGACTCCGTGGTCCTGGACATCGAGGACGCCGTCCCGGAGGAGGACAAGGACCGTGCTCGCGGGGAGATGGTCGCGGCCATGCAGGACGGCGTGTCCGCGTGGGTGCGCATCAACGACATCACCACCCCGCACTGGGAGAAGGACCTGGCGGCGCTGACCGAGGTCCCCAACCTGCGGGGCATCGTGCTGGCCAAGACCGAGCACCCGGACCACATCACCAAGACCGCCATGATGAGCCGCGCGGGCACCCCCGTGGTCGCGCTCATCGAGTCCGCCGTGGGTCTCATGAACGCCTACGACATCGCCCGGGCTCCCGGGGTGTTCCGTCTGGCCTTCGGCGTGGGGGACTTCCGCAAGGACACCGGCGCCTCGGGGGATCCCATGGCCCTCGCGTTCGCGCGCTCCACCCTGGTCACGGCGTCCCGCGTGGGGGAGCTGCCGGGGCCCATCGACGGGCCGAGCAACGGTGCGTCCGGGGACGAGCTCGAGGCGGCGTGCAAGGTCACCCAGTCCATGGGCATGACCGGCAAGCTGTGCCTGGACCCGGCCCAGACCGACGCGATCAACCACGCGCTGGCGCCGAGCGACCAGGAGATCCGGTGGGCGCGGGAGATGATCGAGCAGGCGAACTCGGGACACGGGGGAGCGGACGGTTCCTACCTCCCCCGCCTGGCGCGCGCCAAGAAGGTCTCGGAGCTCGCGGAGACCTACGGCCTCTGGAACAGCTGAGCACCGCGCGGGGCTCGGAGCCGGGGTGGCACCCCGAGGGTCCCGCGGTGCTCAGTCGGCCAGGCCCCAGGCGCGCAGCATCGGCTGCAGGGCGGGGTCCCCGAGGGACTCCACCAGGAAGTGCGTGGCCATCGGCTCACTGTGCCCGAGCGGTGCCCCCAGCACCCACAGGCCCGCGGTCCGGGCCGCCGTGGCCCCGGCGGGGGAGTCCTCCACGGCCAGGCTGTCCGCGGCGTCGACTCCCAGGCGGCGCACCGCCTCCTCGTAGATGTCCGGTGCGGGCTTGCCGCGCGGGACGTCCTCGGCGCTGACCCAGGTCTGCAGGACGTCCGCGAGCCCCACCGCGTGCATCTTGCGGTCCAGGATGGCGCGCGTGGAGTTGCTGGCCACCGCCACCGGGACGTGGCGTGCCGCGGCGCGCACCGTCTCCACCGCTCCGGGCAGCGGGTCCATCGACGCCCCGACGACGTCCGCCTCGGTGCCCACGAGCCGGTCGTGGATCTCGTCCTCGCCGGGAGCGGACGCGCCGGCGGCCTCCCGGGCGCGCGCGGCGATGAAGGTGGCGATGTCACGCGCGGACAGGCCCATGAGGCCGGCCTCGGTGCGCTCGTCGATCGTCACGCCCGCCTGCTCGGCCACCCGGTGCTGCACGCGCGCCCAGGCGCGCTCGGTGTCCATGAGCACACCGTCGCAGTCGAAGACGACGGCGCGCGGACGCCATGACGGGTCGGGGCCGGGCAGGATCGGTTGCATGACCCCAGTCAACCACGCCCCCGGGGTGCCGCCAGCCGCGGGGTAGGCGGGGCGGCGTCGTCGACCGGGCGGGTGGGCTCAGTCGGCTGACTAGAGTGGGAGCATGGCTGACGACGCAGGCAAATCAGGGGTGAGCACGGTGCATCGACTGGCCGCCGAGTACGGTGTGGCCACCGAGTACCGGGGGTTCGAGGGAGACACCGTCACCGTTCCGGACCAGACGCTGCGCAGCGTGCTCACCGCGCTGGGCGCGGACGTCACGGACGACGACGCCGCCGCGCGCACCCTGCGCGAGCGCGAGCTGGCACCGTGGCGCCGACTGCTGCCCCCCGTGGTGATCGCGGAGGAGGAGCAGGGCTCGCGCGTGGCCGTGACCACGGCCCAGGGCGATCCGGTGCGCGTGCGGGTGTGGCCCGAGGACGAGCCGGAGCAGGTCCGGGAGCTGCACCCCGCTCCCGGGGTGGAGGCCGAGACACGCGAGGTGGACGGCCTCACGCGGCGGCGGACGCAGTACGAGCTGCCCCGGGAGCTGCCCCTCGGCTGGTACCGCCTGGAGGCCGTGACGGACTCGGGCGAGCAGAGTGCCGTGGACGTGGCGGTGACACCGCGCCGGCTGAGCACCACCGACCGGCTGCGCGGGCGCCGCCGCTGGGGGTACATGGCGCAGCTCTACTCGGTGATGTCCTCGCGCTCGTGGGGCGTGGGGGACCTCTCGGACCTGGCCTCCCTCGCGGCGATCAGCGGTGTGCAGGGCGCGGACTACGTGCTCATCAACCCGCTGCACGCCGCGGAGCCGGAGCCGCCCGTGGAGCCCTCTCCGTACCTGCCCTCGAGCCGCCGGTTCTTCAACCCCCTCTACCTGCGGGTGGCGGACGTGGCCGAGTTCCCGTACCTGCGCCCCGCGGACCGCGAGGTGGTGGACCGTCTGGCCGCCATCCAGCGCAAGGCCGTGCTGGACCCCTCCACGATCGACCGCGACGCCGCGTACGCGGCCAAGCTCAAGGCCCTGGAACTGCTCTACACCGTGCGGCGCTCGCCGTACCGCCAGCAGCAGCTCGAGGCGTTCGTGGCCCAGGCCGGGCAGCCGCTGCAGGACTTCGCCCTGTGGTGCGCCCTGCGCGAGGAGCTGGGGGAGGACTCCCCGCTGTGGCGGGACGAGGCGCGCTCCCCCGTGTCCCCCTACGCGCAGGAAGCTCGCACCCGGCTGCGTCACCGCATCAACTTCCACGTGTGGCTGCAGTGGCTGCTGGACGAGCAGCTCGAGGCCGCCCAGCGTGCGGCCCACCGGGCGGGGATGGACATCGGTGTGGTGCACGACCTCGCGGTGGGCGTGCACAAGCACGGTGCGGACGCGTGGGCCCTGCAGGACGCCATGGCGCCCGGGGTGAGTGTGGGTGCCCCCGCGGACATGTACAACCAGCTGGGTCAGGACTGGAGCCAGCCCCCGTGGGATCCGGAGAAGCTCGCGGAGCTCGGCTACCGTCCCTGGCGGCAGATGATGCGCACCATCTTCCGGCACGCGGGAGGCGTGCGGATCGACCACGTGGCGGGCCTGTTCCGGCTGTGGTGGATCCCCGAGGGCAACAATGCCTCCGACGGCACATACGTCTACTACGACCACGAGGCCATGGTGGGGGTGCTGGCTCTGGAGGCCGAGCTCGCCGGCGTGGTGGTCGTGGGCGAGGACCTCGGCACCGTGGAGGGCAGCGTGCGGGAGTACCTCGGGAGCAAGGGCGTGCTGGGCACGTCCATCCTGTGGTTCGAGATGGACGGGGACGTGCCGCTGGACCCGTCCCGCTACCGCGAGCTGTGCATGGCCTCGGTCAACACCCACGACCTGCCACCCACGCCGGGCTACCTGGAGGGGGTCCAGCTGCAGCTGCGGGAGGACCTCGGGCTGCTCGCACGGTCCCCGGAGGAGGAGCGGGAGGAGGCCCGCAAGCAGCTGGACACGTTCTTCACCGCCGTCGCGGACGCGGGCTACCTCCCCGAGGGGAAGGAAGCGGAGGACCGGCGCAGGATCGAGGCGCTGTACCGCTACCTGTGCGATGCGCCCTCGCTGCTGCTCAACGTCTCCCTCGTGGATGCCGTGGGGGAGAAGCGGATCCAGAACCAGCCCGGCACGAGCGACGAGTACCCCAACTGGCGGGTGCCCCTCGCGGACGCCGAGGGACGGCCGGTGATGCTGGGCTCCCTGCCGCAGCTGGACCGGGTCAACTCCCTCGTGGACGTGGTCAACGCAGCACTCGGCACCCACCGGCGCACCGCGGACGTCAAGGCCCCCGTGCAGCCCGAGCGCCGGGACCAGGCGGACCCGTTCAGGGGCGCCTCCTGAGCCGGTGCGCCGCAGGGTTGCCTCCGAGGATCAATTAGGTAACACTGGTCTTACCTAATCTCCTGGGTGAGGGGATGGGATCGCAGGAAACACGCGGGGCGGTGGGCCGGGTCATGGACGGTCCGCCGCCCCGGGTGCTTTTTCGCCGCCGAATTGGCCGAGGGCGGGGCACGGGCTAGGATCGAGGGGCGCTCAATCGCACCGTTCTGCGTTCCGCGTTTGCGAGAGAGCCCGCAGAAGCCTAGAATCTAAGGCTGTCGTGTGGTGGAGTCCATCTACCGGCGCCTTGATCTTCACCGTCTTCGTCGTAGCGAGTGCCCTGACCGGTACTGCCGCGGGGCAGAGACCCATCACGCCCGGCGCGCGAACGGTGGCATTTTCTTGAGGTGGCGGATCACTCGTGGCCACGGCTGCCGGCGGAGCACCGCTCGGCGGCCACCATGCGTGCCGTCATTTCGTCGACATTGGACATTGGAGGAGAACACTATGGCAGCGCACTGCCAGGTGACCGGGGCCCAGCCGGGCTTTGGCCACAGCATCTCGCACTCGCACCGCCGCACCAAGCGCCGGTGGAACCCGAACATCCAGAAGAAGCGCTACTGGGTGCCCTCGTTGCGTCGCAACGTCACGCTCAACCTGAGCGCCAAGGGCATCAAGGTCATCGACGCCCGCGGCATCGATGCCGTGGTCAACGAGCTCATCGCACGTGGGGAGAAGATCTGAGATGGCCAAGGACAAGGACGTACGTCCCATCATCAAGCTGAAGTCCACGGCCGGTACCGGGTTCACCTACGTCACCCGCAAGAACCGCCGCAACAACCCCGACCGCCTCGTCATGAAGAAGTACGACCCGGTGGTCCGCAAGCACGTCGATTTCCGCGAGGAGCGCTGAATCCATGGCCAAGAAGTCCAAGATCGCCAAGAACGAGCAGCGCAAGGTCATCGTCGAGCGCTATGCGGCCAAGCGCGCTGAGCTGAAGAAGACCCTCGTGGACGAGAACGCGTCCCCCGAGGCCCGCGAGGAGGCCCGCCTGGGTCTGCAGAAGCTCCCCCGTGACGCCTCCCCGATCCGCGTGCGCAACCGCGACCAGATCGACGGCCGCCCCCGTGGCACCTTCCAGCGCTTCGGGATCTCCCGCGTGCGCTTCCGCGACATGGCTCACCGCGGCGAGTTGCCCGGCATCTACAAGTCCAGCTGGTAATTTCTGCACCGGAAGCCGACCCCCCGGTCGCGCCTTCCCCAGAGAACGCCCACCAAGTCCAGGAGGACAAGCACATGGCTATGAACCGCAGCGAACTCGTCGCCGAGGTTGCCGAGAAGTCCGGCAACACCCAGGCCGCCGTCAACGGCGTGCTGGATGCCCTCTTCGAGGTCTTCGAGAGCTCCGTCTCCAAGGGCGAGAAGATCACCATTCCCGGGTGGATGGCCGTGGAGCGCACCGACCGTGCCGCTCGCCAGGGCCGCAACCCGCAGACCGGAGAGGCCATCCAGATCCCGGCCGGCCACGGTGTGAAGCTCACCGCGGGCTCCAAGCTCAAGGCTGCTGTCTCCTCCAAGTGAGGTAGCGCGGACGCGGGTCGCAGCACCCGCAACCGTTCGAGGGACCGCTCACGCACTGCGCGTGAGCGGTCCCTCTGCGTGTCCCCGGGTGGTCGAACTCAGGCCCCCGGTGGCGCATAATGGGAGTTCCATCCACTGTGTCTGCCCCGGAGGTGTTCGGTGTCCCGTCGTGCCCGCCGTCTTGCCCGGGGCTGGGTGGCCGCCGTCGTGGCCACCACGCTCGCCGCGGGTTCGCACGCGGCGGTGGACGGCACCTGGCCCTCCCTGATGATCGTGGCGCTGTCCACGTGTCTGGCCGCACCGCTGTGCATGCTCCTGGCCGGGCGCATGCTCTCCCGTTCGTGCGTGGCCCTGAGCGTGGCGCTGTCACAGGCGCTGCTGCACACGCTCTTCGCCCAGTCCGCCGGTGCCATGACGGCCGTGGACCACAACCACCACCACGTGGCCGCGGTGGCCGACGGCCCCGCCGTGGTGATCTCCGTGGCCCCCGTGGCCCACCACGGCGGCAGCATGCTCGCCGCCCACGTGGTCGCGGCGCTGGCCACCTACATCCTGCTCCGTCACGGAGAAGTGGCGGGCTTCCGGCTGCTGGGCTCGCTGTCCCTGCGCATCCAGCGCATTCTCGCACCCGTGCTGCGCCCTGTGGCCACGGTGCCGCGCCGCGTCTCCTGGACCTCGCCGCGGTCGCTGAGCGACCAGCTGCTGCTGCCCTCCGTGTGCGGCTACCGGGGGCCTCCGGTGATCGCCTAGGCATCGCCCGGGGTGCTGCACCCCGCGGATCCGGTGCCGCCGTCAGCGTTCATCGCATCCGCTTCGCCGCACCTCGCGGCACGAACGCGCCCACCGGCGCAGGAGAGCACCCCTATGACACACCACCCCATGTCCATGCCCACCCGTGCGTCGGGAGGCCCGGGCCGCGGAGCCGACGCCGCGGCGTCGCCCGCGTGGTCCACGGCCACCGGCGGGGGGCTTCGCGCGGTCCTGCCGGCGCTGTGCACCGCGCTGCTCGCGCTGGCCCTCGTGCTGGCACCGGCCGCTCCCGCTGCGGCGCACGACGAGCTGCTGCGCAGCAACCCCGAGGCCGGGGCCACGCTGGAGAAGGCACCCACCACGCTCGAGCTGACGTTCTCCGGAGAGATCCAGGACATCGGCGGCGAGATCAGGGTCACCGACTCCCGGGGCACGGACGTCACCCGCGGCACGCTCGCCGTGCAGAACACCAAGGTGTCCCAGCCGCTGCGCGAGGGCGGGGACACGGACGAGACCTACACCGTCACGTGGCGCGTGGTCTCGCAGGACGGGCACCCCATCGAGGGCACGTACACCTACACGGTGGGTGAGGGCGCCGGGACCACCGCGTCCCCCGCGCCCGTGGCCTCGGGATCGCAGGGCTCCGCGGCGGAGTCCGGCGAGGAGACCGTGACCGGAACGGGGATCCCCAGCTGGGTCCTCCCCGTGATCGGCGGGGTTCTGGCCCTGGTCCTGCTCCTCGTGATCCTGGTGTTCGCCACGCGCCCCAAGCAGCGCTGAGCCCGGTTCACCCTCCCGGTCCACACCGGGTCCACTTGTTCATACTCAGACCGGCATGTGACACGGGCGCGAAAGCCCCGGGACGCAGCCACGGGCCGCACCGGCGGCCGGTGACAGCCACGGAGACCGCAGGCGCCCCTGCCGCGGTGGCAGCCGTGGCGACCGCCTCGGATCCGGTGCTCGCAACGCGACCACTGACGAGGCGCAGGGTCCACCGGGCGGCAGGCGCAGAGCGTGCGGCGGGCGCCAAAGATGCTCCCCGACGGTCCGCCCACGGCCCATGGGGCGCCGCCGGCGGTTCCCACCGCACGGCGTGCTCGGCGGGACTCGACTCCGCGCCCCGTACGACGTCCGGTGGCACCGCCCCGGGGCGCCCCCGCAGACCCCGTGCACGGCCGGTCCGCAGATTCACGCGAAGGACACACACCATGAACGACCACACCACGAACAACCACACCGCCGCCACGGCCCTCACGCCGGGGCTGTCCGGTCGTCCCGTCCACCGGGCCCTCGCCGCCGCGGCGGCGCTCGGCCTGGGGCTGGCGGCCCTGACGGGATGCTCCGCGCAGGGCGGTGACCAGGCGGCGTCGGACTCCGGGCAGAGCACGGCGAGCCAGAGCGCGGCCGCGGGCCCCCTCGAGCTCAGCGACGGCTGGGCCAAGGCCGCCCCGTCCGGGATGACGGCGGTGTTCGGCACCGTCACGAACACCTCGGACCAGGAGGTCACGCTCAAGGGCGCCTCCGCGCACGGGATCGCGGAGGACGTGGAGCTCCACGAGACCGCGATGGACGCCTCGAGCGGGTCCACGCAGATGAAGGAGAAGGACGGTGGCTTCACGATCGCCCCGGGGGAGAGCGTGAAGCTGGAGCCCGGCGCGAACCACATCATGCTCATGGGTCTCACGTGCTCGCTGCAGGCCGGCAGCGACCTCACCGTGCAGCTCGAGACCGACGGCGGCGCGCAGGACGTGACGGTGCCGGTGCGCGACTACTCGGGGGCCAAGGAGAACTACGCGCCCGCCGAGGACGCGAGCGGTTCCTCGGACGGGCACGGCTCCCACGAGAGCGGCTCCGGTGAGCACGGCTCGGGCGAGGGCCACGCCTCCCACGGAGAGGGTATGACCTCCTCGCCCGCCACGGAGGACCACGCGGGCCACACCGGCGCGGCGTCGCCGTCCTCCTCTGCCCTCCCGGAATGCCATGCCCACTGATCGCAGCCCCTCCTCGGGGTGGAGCCGGCGGTCGCTCCTCACGGGAGCGGTCGCCGGCGCCGGCGCCACGGGTCTCGGTGCGGTCTCCGCAGCGGCCCTGGGCGCCGGGGACCCCCGGTTCTCCGCAGTGCAGGACGCACCCCGCCCCGGAGTGAAGACCGAACCGTTCCACGGGGCGCGCCAGGCGGGGGTGGCCACGCTGCCCCAGGCGTTCTGCGCCTTCGTGGCCCTGGACCTCGACAAGGGGGCCACGCGCGACTCCCTGCGGCGCATGCTGCGGGTGCTCACGGACGACGCCGCCGCGCTCACCCAGGGGCAGGCGCCCCTCAACGACCAGGAGCCCTGGCTCGCGGAGAACCCCTCGCGGCTCACCGTGACCGTGGGCTTCGGCCCCCGGACGGTGAAGCTGATCGACCCCGCGCGCGCACCGCGGTGGCTGCGGCCGCTGCCCGCGTTCGGTGTGGACAAGCTGCAGTCCCGGTGGAACCAGGGCGATCTGCTGCTGCAGCTGTGCTGCGACGACAAGCTCACCCTGGCCCACGCCCAGCGGGTGCTGCTCAAGGACTCGCGCTCCTTCGCGAGCGTGCGGTGGGTCCAGGACGGCTTCCGCAACACGGTGGGGGCCACCCCGGACGGCCAGACCATGCGCAACCTGTTCGGCCAGGTGGACGGTACCGCAAACCCCTACCCCGGGGAGAGCGACCACGAGAAGGTGGTCTACGGCCAGGGCGGCTTCACGCCCTGGATCCAGGACGGCACCTCCGTGGTGATCCGGCGCATCCACATGAACCTGGACACGTGGGACGAGGCGGACACGCCCGCCCGGGAGGACGCGGTGGGCCGCAGGCTCTCGGACGGCGCGCCCCTCACGGGCAGCCAGGAGCACGACGAACCGGACTTCGAGGCCAAGGGGCCCCTGGGGTTCCCGGTCATCTCCTCCTACAGCCACGTGCGCCGCTCCCGCAGCGAGAACCCGGACGAGAAGATCTTCCGCAGGGTCTACAACTATGATCTGGCGGTGAGCGACGCCTCGGGACAGAGCCGCTCCGGCGACGTGTCCGGCGGGGTGTCCAGCACGGGACTGATCTTCGCGTCCTACCAGTCGGACCCCGACCGGCAGTTCGTGCCCATCCAGAAGCGGCTGGACGAGCTGGACATGCTGAACACGTGGACCGTTCCCATCGGGTCCGCGGTGTTCGCGATCCCGCCGGGCTGCCAGCCGGGCGGGTTCATCGGGGACGCGCTGTTCACGTGAGCCGCACAGCACCGAGCACGAGCCCGGGAGCACCACGCCCCGGGAGCACCGCAGCGATCGGCCGGAAGGCCTGAGGAGCACCAGGATGAGCACCACCGCACGGAGCCGGGGCGCGGCCCCGGCCCGGAAGAGCACGCCGGCACCCCCGCAGGACCGGGGTGTCAGCGTGAGCCCGTGGACCATCTCGGTGGTCCTGGTGGCCGCGATGATCGGGATGTCGGCGGCGCTCGTGTTCGGCGGCGCGGCAGCGCCCCGGCAGGTCGCGGACCCCGGGGCGCTCGTGCGGTGGGGCCTGCCCGTGGTGGAGACCGTGCACAACATCGCGATGTCGGTGGTCATGGGCGGGCTGCTGCTCGCCATCGGAGTGGTGCCGCGCTTCGCGGACACCTCGCGCAAGCGCCCCCCGCGCAACAGCCGGGACCAGGCGGGGGAGCCGGAGCACCCGGTCTACCGGGAGGTGCTGCGACTCGTGGAGGCCGCCTCCGTGGTGTGGACGGTGTCCGCGGTGGCGGTGCTCGTGTTCACGTACGCGGACGTCTCCGGCTCGGGCTTCGGGCGCGGTGAGAGCTACACCCAGGAGCTGCTGCACTACATCACCGGGCTGGCCACGGGCCAGTCCCAGGCCGTGATCGTGATGGTTGCCGCGGTGGTCACCACCCTGGTGTTCGGCGTGCGCTCGCTGCTGGGGCTGCTCTGCACCCTCGCGTTGTCCTTCGTGGCCCTCGTGGCCCTGGCGCTCACCGGCCACGCGGCCGGGGGCGCGGACCACATGGGCGCGGTCAACTCCCTCGGTCTGCACCTGCTGGGCGTGTGCCTGTGGGTGGGCGGGCTCATCGTGCTGATCTGGGTGGGCCCGCTGCTCTCCCGGGAGACCAGCGTGGTGAGCCGCCGCGGTGACAGCACCCACCGCGAGCCGCTGCTCGCGGTGGTGCTGCGCCGGTACTCCGCCGTGGCGCTGGGCTGCTACGTGCTCGTGCTGCTCTCGGGGATCGTCAACGCCGCGGTGCGGATCGGCTCCTGGGATCAGCTGACGTCGTCCTACGGGGTGATCGCGCTGAGCAAGCTGGGCCTCACCGTGCTGCTGGCCGCGGCCGGGTTCGCGCACCGGCAGTGGCTGATCCCCGGCGTGGCGGACGGCTCCCGGTCCCGCACGGCCACCCTGTGGCGCGTGATCGTGGTGGAGGTGGTGCTCATGGGTCTGCTCATGGGCATCGCGACCGCCCTGAGCCGCACGGCCCCTCCCGTTCCGGAGGAGCTGGAGCCGGACGCGTCACCCGCTCGCATCCTCACGTGGTACGAGCTTCCCCCGGAGCCCACCCTGGGCAACTGGTTCACGCTGTGGCGCTGGGACTGGTTCTGGGTGGCCGTGGTGGCGTTCTTCGCGGTGGTCTACCTGTGGGCGGCCGTGAAGGTGTGGCGCCGCGGTGACACGTGGTCCCCGCTGCGCACCGCGTCCTGGTTCGTGGGCCTCGCGGCACTGCTCTACGCCACGTGCGGCGGCGTGTCCATCTACGCCCGCGTGCTGTTCTCCGCCCACATGGTGGAGCACATGACGCTGACCATGATCGTGCCGCTGTTCCTGGTCTCCGGTGCGCCCGTCACGGTGGTGCTCAAGGCGCTCGAGCCGCGCCGGGACGGCACACGCGGACCCCGCGAGTGGATCCTGCGGCTCGTGCACTCCACGTGGGGGAAGATCGTGACCCACCCGATCTTCGCGGCCGCCAACTTCGCGTTCTCGATCGTGCTGTTCTACTTCACCGACCTGTTCAGCTTCACGCTGCGCTACCACGTGGGCCACGAGTTCATGATGGTGCACTTCCTGTTCACGGGGTACATGTTCGCCCTGGTGCTGATCGGCATCGACCCCATCCCGCGCCGCCCCACGTACCCCATGCGCCTGGTGCTGCTGCTGGCCACCATGGCCGCGCACGCGTTCATCGGCATCAGCATCATGAGCCTGACCACGGTGCTGCAGGCCTCGTGGTTCGGCAACATGGGCCGCCCGTGGGGCCCCAGCGCGCTGGAAGACCAGCAGCTGGGCGGCATGCTGATGTGGGGGATCGGCGAGTTCCCCACCTTCCTGCTGGCTGTCATCATGGCCGTGCTGTGGGCCATGGAGGGCAGCAAGGAGAACCGTCGCGTGGACCGCCAGGCGGACCGCACGGACGACGCCGAGCTGCGGGCGTACAACGAGATGATGGCCGAGCTCGCCGAGCGGGACCAGCCCCGCCGCTGAGCCGCGCCGGGGGTCCGACGACGCCGCCCCGGCACCGGGCTCCCGCGGCGCCGCGGCCTGCCGCCGGCCCGACGACGCCGCACGGCCACCGGGCCGCGGAGGGGACGGGCGTCCTCGGGGTGGGCGGCCGGCGTCGTCCCCCGCCGACGGCACGGGCCGTGCAGGGCGCAGAGCGCAGCGCGGGGGTTCGGAGCGGTGGGCCGGTGTGCGGGGCGTCATGCGATGCACGGGAAGTGTGGGCGCGCGGATAGCGTTGGATCCTGAGAGACCCCCTGACCCCCGTGGAAGGACCCCCGTGACCGCTGCACGCATGAAGACCCCCGTTCGCGCCTCCGAGCTGACGGGCCGCGCCTGGCTCAACACCGGGGGCCGGGAACTGGACCTGCAGGCGCTGCGCGGGAAGATCGTGGTCCTGGACTTCTGGTCCTTCTGCTGCATCAACTGCCTGCACGTGCTGGACGAGCTGCGCCCGCTCGAGGAGAAGCACTCGGACGTGGTGGTGACCGTGGGGGTGCACTCTCCCAAGTTCGAGCACGAGGCGGACCCGGACGCCCTGGCCGCCGCGGTGGACCGCTACGAGATCACCCACCCCGTGCTGGACGACCCCGAGCTGAGCACGTGGGACGCCTACACCGCGCGCGCGTGGCCCACCCTGGTGGTCGTGGACCCGGAGGGGTACATCGTGGCGCACCTCTCCGGCGAGGGCCACGTGTCGGGGCTCGAGTCCCTGGTGGCGGAGCTCGTGGCCGAGCACGAGGCCAAGGGCACGCTGCACCGAGGGGACGGGCCCTACGTGCCGCGCCCGCGCCCCGAGGGCGAGCTGCGCTTCCCGGGCAAGGTGGTCGGGCTGCCGGACGGCTCGTTCATGGTGAGCGACACGGGCCACCACCGCCTGGTGCAGCTCGAGTCGGACCTGAGCACGGTGCGCCGCGCGATCGGCGACGGCACGCGCGGCTGGGTGGACGGCCCGCGGGAGCTCGCCCGCTTCAACGAGCCCCAGGGCATCGCCACCCTCCCGGCGCACGTCCGCGCCGAGGTGGGCTACGACCTCGTGGTCGCGGACACCGTGAACCACCGGCTGCGGGGTGTGGACCTGGGCTCCGGCTCCGTGCGCACCCTCGCCGGAAACGGCGTGCAGCGCCTGCTCGACGACGCCCGCGCCCGCGGCACGGACCCGAACGTCATCACCGCCACCGATCCCACCGAGGTGGCACTGTCCTCCCCGTGGGACCTCGTGTGGTCCGACGCCGCCGACACCCTGGTGGTCGCGATGGCCGGGACCCACCAGCTCTTCTCCTTCGACCCCCGCACCGGTGCGCTCGCCGTGCTGGCCGGCACCGGGGACGAGGGCCTGCGGGACGGCGCCGCCCGGGAGTCCTGGTTCGCGCAGCCCTCCGGGCTGGCCCAGGACGCCCACGGGGACCTGTGGGTCGCGGACTCGGAGTCCTCCGCCCTGCGACGGGTGCGGTGCGCGGTCGGCGACGCCGCGGCGTCGCCCACCGACCCCGAGGCAACCACGGCTCCCCACGCACCCACGGCCGTGGGCGACCCGGCCGGGTCCTCCGCCGGGCCGGTCGCCGCGGGATCCGACGGGGAGGCCCCCGCGCGTCCCGACGCCGCGGCGTCGCCAACCAGCTCCGGGGCACCCGCCGCCGTGGACGCCGCTGCCGAGGTCTCGGTGGAGTCCGCCGTGGGGCTGGGGCTCTTCGACTTCGGGTTCCGGGACGGCCCCGCCGCCGAGGCGCGGCTCCAGCACTGCCTGGGCGTGACCGTGCTCCCGGACGGCTCCGTGGCCGTGGCGGACACCTACAACGGTGCCGTGCGCCGCTACGACCCCGCCACCGGTGAGGTCTCCACGCTCACGCGCGGACTCGCGGAACCCTCGGACGTGCTGCTGGACACCTCACACGAGGAGCCCGTGCTGGTGGTCGTGGAGACCAACGCGCACCGCCTCGTGCGCGTGCCCGTGCCCAAGAAGGCGCAGACCGTGGACGAGGGTGCCGCCCAGGTGCAGCGCAAGCGGACCCCGGTGGCACCCGGTGAGCTGGCGCTCGCGGTGCGCTTCTCCGCGCCGGCGGGCCAGAAGCTCGACACCCGGTGGGGGGACCCCACCCAGCTGAAGGTCTCCTCGTCCCCGGAGGACGCGCTGGTCGAGGGCGGCGGGACGTCCCAGGGCCTGACCCGCACGCTGCGCCTCGCGGACGGCGTCACCGAAGGGGTCCTGCACGTGACCGCCCGCGCGGCCGCGTGCGACGGCTCCCCGGACGGGGAGATCCCCGAGCACGCCGCGTGCCACCTCTACCAGCAGGACTGGGGCATCCCGTTCACCGTGGATCCCGCGGCCCCCGCTGAGCTGACCCTCGAGCTGCGCGGCACGGACTGATCCCGGGGCGGGACGCTATTTGGGGCTGACGGTGGCCTGGTCCCCCGTGACCTTCAGGCCCGCGGAGAACGTGAAGGGGACGTCCTGCGACACCGTGGAGGTCCGGCCGTCGTACAGGTCCACCGCGGTGAACTCGATGTGCGCCGTGCCCCTGCTGTCCGGCAGCGACCACTGGTCCGCGTGCGGACCGGCCAGGCGCACCTCCGGACGGGGATAGTCCTTGATGCTCCAGGACACCTCACCCTGGATCCGCCCCGGGAAGTCGTGGGAGAACGGGCACCCCTCGGGGTAGAGGCTGTCCTGCTCCGCGCACCGGTCCAGGTGCGCGTGGATCTGCTCGTCCACCTGCTTCTTCATCGTCTCGGACGGGACGGCCGTGAGCTCCATGGTGGTGTGCTGGTCCTCGTCACTGACCGGCACCTCGCGGGGCTCCGCCGTGATCATGGGGGAGCTGTAGGACCCCGTGTAGACCCCGGGGTAGAACACCGCGAAGTCCCGGGAGGATTCCGGCAGCGCCACGGAGGCGCCGTTGATGTCCACCGCGGTGGAGCCGGGCATGGACACGGTCATGGTGGGCAGCGTGGACGGGTCGAAGTCCCACACCGTGAAGAACCCCCACTGGGTCTCCGCCGGGTGCAGCGTGAACTCCGAGGAGGCCGGCTTCCCGTCCAGCAGGTAGCTCGCGCGCACCACCGCGTGGTCTTTGTCCGAGGACACGGTGGACACCTCGACGTCCTCCAGGTGGCTACCGGCCTCCGCGAGGGCATCCCCGTCCAGCAGCGCCGCGTTCGAGTCCGGCACCTGGGCGTTCAGCAGCCCCAGCGCCTTGCCGCCGTCCCCGTCCTGCAGGGCCTGGAAGTACTCGCGGACATCCGTCTCCGGACCGTACTGGTACTTGTTCACCAGGGCGATGGTGACCGCCGCCGCCGCGACCGACAGCACGATCAGGAAGAACCACGCCCCCACGGCCCTGATGATGCGATCGCTGCGTTCCATGGATCTTCACGTTAGTGGATGAGCGGGCAGGGAGCAGACCTGTGTCCCCGGACGGCGGGCCCATGGCTGGACCAGGTTGTGGCAGGGCCCCGGTCAGATCCCGGGTTCTTGGGCGGCGGGGCCGTGCCCACGGCGCAGACGGGTCCTGGGCCCCGCCGGTGGAACTAGGCTGGACCGGGCGACGCCGCGGCGTCGCCCCACCGCAGATCCGCCCCAGGGCGGAACCCCACACAGAACCGCCAGCGCGGAGGCAGCACATGGCAGAGACCGTCCGACAGGTGCCGCCCCGGTACGGGGAGCCCGAGCACGTGTTCCACCCGCGCATCGGATCCTACGGGCGGCGGGTGCTGGCCGCGTGCCCACCGCTGGCGCTCGTCGGTCTGGCCGTGGCCATGATCTACGTCCGCCGCGCGGGCGGCCTCGCCCTGGTGCTGCTGGTGCTGCTGGCGCTCGCGGGAGCCGTGGCCTGCTACGCCTACCTCCGCCCGGCACTCGTGGTCCTCACGGCCAGCCACGTGCTGACGTCCCGCTGGGTGGGATTCCGGGCCGTGGAACGGGAACGGGTTCCACAGGTGGTCACCGTGGAGGCGCTGCTCCCGCCGCATGCGGCGCAGGGGCGCACCAGGGGCCGGCCCCACCTGTGGTTCGTGACCGCGGCCGGACGCTGCGCCCTGTCCCTGGACGGCACGGTGTGGGATGCCCGGACCCTGCAGGAGATCGCCCGGCTCAGCGGCGCCCAGCACGTGAACTTCAAGCGGGCCACGCCCGCCCAGGTCAGCGAGCACTGGCCCCGGCTCGTCTCCTGGCGGGTGCGATTCCCCCGGGTGCGCTACGCGCTCTCCTCGGCGGCCCTCGTGGCCGTGGTGGTCGCGCTCGTGTGGTGGGCGTTCTTCCCGGGCGCGGGGTGAATCCGGGGCCGCACCGCACCCCAGCTGTGCCCTGCTGCCGCGAGTTCTCCTGGTGTGCCCCAGCACCACGGCCACGCACCACGACCGCGCACCAGTACCACGGCCACGCACGGCGACCGCGACCACGACGGCCATGAACCGCGACGCCGTGAGTGGCGCCGGTTGACGGGGTGATGCCCCACATCCGCGCACGAGAACGGCCGGTCCCCGCGGGGGACCGGCCGTTCTCGTGCAGACCGGGCGTTTCCGGGTCAGTCGGGGTCAGCGTGCGGCGCTGCTGCCGCCGTCCGCGCCCTGGCCCTCGCGTGCGGGAGCGCCGGAGGCCGTGGCGGCCCCGTCGCGCTGCCGGGCCCGTGCGATCTCGGACTCGCGCTCCTCGTTGGCCTCGCGGGTCAGCTCCGCTCCCGCCTCGGCGTCGCGGGTGAGGTTCTCGCCCGTCTCGGGGTTGAAGACGTGCATGCGGCGGCTGTCCAGCCAGATCTTGGAGTTCGAACCACCGCGGATGCGGGAGGACGCATCCAGGGACACGACCACCTGTGCGGGCATCTCGTCCGCGTCCAGCTCCTGGGCCAGCTCGTTGAGCTTGTGCTGGACCGTGTCGTCCTGCTGGTAGTGGATGTAGCCGTACTGCTGGTTGCCCAGCCACTCCGTGTGCGTGAACTCGGCATCGAACATGGTGCCGTGGCCCACCTTGGCCTCGTCCACGAACTTGGCGTCCTCGAAGTGCTCCGGGCGCAGCCCCAGCAGCACGAGCTCGGGAGCCCCGGAGAGCCTGGCCCGGACACGCTCCGGAACCTCGATGTCACCGATGGGCGTGCGGAACGTCCCACCCTCGATGCGCGCCGGGATGAAGTTCATGGACGGCGCGCCGATGAACCCGGCCACGAACAGGTTGACGGGCTGTTCGTAGAGCTCGCGCGGGGAGGCGATCTGCTGCAGCTGACCACGCTTGAGCACGGCCACGCGGTCGCCCAGCGTCATGGCCTCCGTCTGGTCGTGGGTCACGTAGATCGACGTGATGCCCATGCGGCGCTGCAGCTGCGCGATCTCCGTGCGCATCTGACCGCGGAGCTTGGCGTCCAGGTTGGACAGCGGCTCGTCGAAGAGGAACGCGTCCGCGTCACGCACGATCGCGCGGCCCATGGCCACACGCTGGCGCTGACCGCCCGAGAGGTTCGCCGGCTTGCGCTCGAGGTGCTCGGTGAGGTCCAGGGTGTCCGCGGCCTCGCGCACCTTCCGGTCGATCTCGTCATTGCTGAACTGGCCCTTGGCCAGGCGCAGCGGGAACGCGATGTTCTCGTAGACGGAGAGGTGCGGGTAGAGGGCGTAGTTCTGGAACACCATCGACAGGTTGCGCTCGCGCGGCTGCCGCTCGTTGACGCGCTCCCCGTTGATCTTCAGGTCCCCGCTGGTGATGTCCTCGAGGCCCACGACCATGCGCAGCAGCGTGGACTTGCCGCAGCCCGAGGGGCCCACGAGGATGAGGAACTCCCCGTCGGCGATGTCGATGGAGATGTCGTTGACCGCAGGGAAGCCGTCGTCGTACTTCTTGACGAGGTGCTCCATGGTGATAGCTGCCATGTTGTGTCAGTCCTTACTGTGTCTGAGCGTGTGGAGGGGCCGGGCTCAGCCCTTGACGGCGCCCTGGGTCAAACCGGAGACGATCTGGCGCTGGAAGGCCAGCACGAGGATCACCACGGGAATCGTCACGATGATCGCCGCGGCCGCGATGGCACCGGCCGGGTCCTCGAACTGGGACGCACCCGTGAAGAACGCCAGGGCCGCGGGAACAGGGCGTGCCGCCGAGGTGGAGGTCAGTCCGATGCCGTAGACAAAGTCGTTCCACGCGATGAAGAAAGCGATGATGGCGGTGGTGAACACGCCCGGCAGGGTCAGCGGCACGATCACCTTGCGGAAGGCCTGCCACGTGGTGGCGCCGTCCACCTGCGCCGCGCGCTCCAGGTCCCACGGGATCTGCTGGAAGTACGCCGCGAGCGTCCAGATGGAGATCGGCAGCGTCAGCGAGAGGTAGGGGATGATCAGGCCGAGCCAGGTGTCGTAGAGCCCCACCTGGCGCCACAGGTTGAACAGCGGCGTGACGATCGAGATGACCGGGAACATGGAGACCACCAGGGCGGTGGTCAGCACGAGCTTCTTGCCCGGGAAGTCCAGGCGGGCGATCGCGTAGGCGCACAGCGTGGCCAGCACCACGGCGATGAACGTGGCGATCAGCGAGATGCCGATCGAGTTGCGCAGCGCCGGGAGGAACAGGTCCTTGGCGTCGCCCACGAAGATCTGCTCGTAGTTCTCGGCGACGAACTCGGTGGGCAGGAACTTCCCGGAGTTCAGGTCCGAGGGGGACTTGAAGGACGTCATCAGGATGGACAGCACCGGGAACAGTGCGTAGACCAGCACCACCACGGAGATGACGGCCCAACCGATCTTCTGTTTAGTGCTCAGCATGGCGGGTCACTTCCCCTTCCCAGAGCCACCGGTCAGGTCCACCTTGAAGATCTTGATCGCCACGAGCGCGATGAGCATCACGCACGCGAACAGGATCACCGAGATGGCCGAACCCAGGCCGATTTCCAGACGACCGATGGACGTGCGGTACGCGAGCAGCGAGAGCGTCTCGGTGCCGTACTGTCCCTGGGTCATGATGAAGACGTTGTCGAAGATGCGGAAGGCGTCCAGCGCGCGGAACACCACGGCCACCATGATGGCGGCCTTCATGTTCGGCAGGACCACCCGCACCAGGCGCTGCCACGCGGAGGCGCCGTCCACACGCGCGGCCTCCGTGAGCTCACCGGGGACCTGCGCCAGCCCGGAGAGCAGCAGCAGGGAGATGAACGGCGTGGTCTTCCAGATCTCCGAGGCCATGATCACGACCAGGGCCGGGCCGGCGGAGCCGAACCAGTTGAAGTCCGGGCCGATCATGGGCAGCCACGAGAGCCAGTTGTTCACGTAGCCGGTGGTGATGTCGAAGGCATAGAACCACGCGAACGCGGAGACCACGGTGATGATGCCGTAGGGCACCAGGATCGCGGTGCGCAGGAGCCCGCGGGTGGCCTTGACCGCGCTGTGCATCACGAGGGCGAGCGCGAGGCCGAGCACGAGCTCCACGACCACGGTGACCACGGTGATGAGCACGGTGACCCCGAGGTCCCGCCAGAACACGATGTCCGAGAACACCGTGGCGTAGTTGCTGAGGCCCACGAACTCCTTGTCACCCGGTGCCGTGAGGCGGAAGGAGAACAGGGAGTCCCACAGCGCCTGCACGATCGGGTAGAGCGTGACCAGGAGCATGATGACGAACGCCGGACCGGCGAGCAGCCACCCCAGCTTCCGCTCGGAGCGGGCCCGGTCCGAGAGCTGCGCCTTCTTGCGCGGCTTCCCGGTCCCGGTGGCGCGGGTGCGCGAATCGACCGTGGTGCTCACAGCAGCGCATCTCCCTTCAGGACTTCCTCGATGAATGCGGTGGTCTCACGAGGGGTGTTCTCGTCCACCTCGCTGGGCGGGGTCCAGTGCTGCTGGATCGCGGTGGAGATCTCGTTGTAGTACGGGGTCTGGGCGCGCGGCTTGGCGGCGTCCAGGGACGTGCGGATGGTGTCCGCCATGGGGAACGCCTCCTTGGCCGCGGGGTCGTCGAAGGCCTTGGCGGACGAGGGCGGGTTGCCGTTGGTGGCGAAGTACTGCGCCTGGTGCTCGGTGGAGACGATGCACTGCACCGCGTCCCACGCGAGGTCCTGGTGCTTGGACGCCGAGCCCACGCCGAGGTTGATCCCGCCCAGCGGGGGAGCGGACGGGGTGTCCGCGTCCACGCGGGGCCACGTGGTCCACTTGATGTCGTCCACCACGGACTGCTCCAGGGAGCCGTCCTCCACCGCGGCCTTGGACGCGGAGTAGATGAACGGGTAGTTGACCATGAACGAGCCCTTGTCCCCCTGGAACTGGATCATGGAGGCGTTCTCGTCCTGGGTGGCCAGGCCGGGGCCTCCCAGGCCCTCCTTGCCGATGGTCCCGATGATCTCGGCGGCCTTCTGCCCCGCCTCCGAGTCCAGGTCGACCTGGGCGTCCTGACCGGCCTCGCCGTCCGTGACGATCTGGCCGCCACCGGACTCCACGAGCCCGTTGACCCACACGGACATGGACTCGCCGCGGGTGCCCTGCACGCCCAGGTACTTGTCCTGGGTCTGTGCCGCCTTGATGATCTGGTCCCAGGTGACGGGCTTGGACATGTCCAGCCCGGCGGCCTTGGCCACGGAGTCCCGGTACCACAGCAGCTGGGTGTTGGCCCAGAAGGGGATGGCCACGAGCTCGTCGTTCCACGTGGCGCCCTGCAGCGGACCCTCGAGGGTGTCCTTGGTGGTGGCCTCCACGACGTCCTGCGGGGGCTTGGCCAGGAAGCCGGGCTCGGCGAGCTCGGGCACGAAAGGCGGGTCCAGGCTCATGAGGTCCATGGAGGTGTCGCCGGCGGCCAGGCGGCGTGCGAGCTGCTCGCGCTGTGAGGACGCGTCGCGGGGCAGCAGGGAGGTCTGGATCGTGTACTTCCCGCCGGAGGCCTCGGAGCAGTCCTGCGCGATGACGGCCTGTCCGCCGTCGTCGGGGTTGATGTACCACGTGAGCGTGGGCGGGCCGGCCTCCCCGCCGCTGCACCCCGTGAGCAGCATGGCGGACGCGGCCGCGGCGGCCGCAACGCTGCGGACGGTGCGCGGTTTCCCGGCCCTGTGTGAGTGGTGAGTGGACTTCACGGTGGTTCCTCCCCTGGAGAGCGCATGGGCTGGGCGATGCGGCGCGTCCTTGCGCGGGTGTCGCGGCCGATCCAGCGTCCATCCAGTCTACGGGTGGCCCGCGTCACGCCGGTTGTGTGACTCGACGTCACGAGAGAAAAACTGCGACCGCCGTCATCGTGAGCATGGAGGTCCCCGTGGTGAGCAGGACGGTGTCCCGGCACACGGTGGTCGCCCGGTCGTAGCGCACCGCGGCCACGTAGAGGTTCTGGGCGGTGGGGAGGGAGGCCATGACGACCGCGGCGTACAGGGCGGGACCGGTGAGGCCCAGCGCCCACGCGAGGGCGAAGGCCAGCGCCGGGTGGAGCACCACCTTGGCTCCCGTGGCCAGCAGGGTGTCCACGCGCGCGCCGGGGACGGACAGGGGGCGGGCGCGCACCAGGGAGATGCCGAACGCGAGCAGCATCGCCGGCACCGCGGCGCCCGCCACGATCCGCACGGGTTCCAGGACCAGGTCGGGGAGGGTGAGACCCGTGGCCGCGCAGAGGATGCCCAGGGCGGAGCCCACGATCAGCGGGTTGGTTACGATGCTCCGCAGCACGGAGGACACCGTGGGCCGGCGCCCGCCCGTGAGGGTGTCCATGACCGTCAGGTACAGGGGGGTGTTCAGGGTCAGCTGGAACAGCATCACCGGGGCCACCTGGGAGGCGTCCCCCAGCACGAACATGGCGATGGGGATCCCCAGGTTCGCGGCGTTGACCTGACCTGCGGCCTGCGCTCCCATCACCACCGTGGAGGCGTCGCGGCGGAGCACGAACCGGGAGATCAGCCCGTACGCGAGCATCGCGAGCCACGCGGAACCGGCCGCCACGAGCAGCGGGACGGAGAACACCCGGTGGACGTCCGCCTCGGACAGCGTAAGGAACAGCAGCGGCGGGGAGCCCACGTAGAACGCGAGCCGGGACAGCACCTGCTGGGCGTCCGCGCCGAGCACGCCCAGGCGCCCGATGCCGTAGCCCAGCCCGATCACGGCCCACACGATGAAGAATCCCGAGAGCACTCCTGTCATGACCGGCAGCTCCTCGGGTCGGTGGTGGTGCGTGCACTGCTAGCCCGCCGGCGGGACGCCGCAGGGGACGGGGCGCACCACGGACGGCCGGGTGCGCGGCGTGCTCCCTTCCGGGAGGGCGACGCCGCTGCCGCCCCGCGGCGTCGAGCGGCCCGTCCTGCTGGGCGCATCAGGCGCCGGAGACGGCGGCGTCCTCCCGGGCGGCGTCGTGGTCCAGGGCGTGGGGTGGGCGCACCATGTCCCCGACGACGGCGTCCGCGGGGTCCGAGCCCAGGGCCACGATCCTGTTGTGCTCGTCCACGTGCACCACGTGGGGCTCGTAGGCCTGCGCCTCGGCGGTGTCCATGAGGCCGTAGGCGATCAGGATCACGAGGTCGCCGGGGTGCACCAGGTGGGCGGCGGCGCCGTTGATGCCCAGCACCCCGCTGCCGCGCTCGCCCGCGATCGTGTAGGTCTCGAGCCGGGCGCCGTTGGTGATGTCCACGATGGACACGAGCTCGCCGGGGAGGATGTTCGCGGCGTCGAGCAGGTCCTGGTCCACGGTCACGGAGCCCACGTAGTGCAGGTCCGCCTGGGTCACGGTGGCCCGGTGGATCTTGCCGGTGAACATGGTGCGCAGCATGGTGGCTCCTGGTGCGGTGTGTGGGATCCGGTGCGTCCCGGGCCGGGAGGGTGCGGGGCGGTGGACCGACGGAAACGCCCCGGGACCTTGGCAGGTACCCGGGGCGTTCACCGATCGGTGCGGAGCGGCTGACGGGAATCGAACCCGCGTATCAGGCTTGGGAAGCGTGCGCTCTACCATTGAGCTACAGCCGCACTGCTCTGGGAGCCGTTCGTGAACGGCCCGGACAGAACGCCCACCACTGTACAACACGTTGGGGCGCGGCGCTGTTCCCCCGCCCGCCGGCCCCTGCGGAACCACGGCGCCCGCCCCGGACGCCGAGGGCATCGGCGCCCGCCCCGGCCGGGGGTCCCGACGCCGGGACGTCACCGCGTCGGGCCAGCCCGGCGGATCGTGGGCCCCGGCGTCCGGAGGCGGTCCGCGACCCGTGAGCACGGCCCGTGGACTACCGTGGATGCCGTGCTCATCTCAGACCGCGACATCCGCCGCCACCTGGACTCGGGACACGTGCGCCTGGAGCCCTGCGACCCCGCCATGATCCAGCCCGCGAGCGTGGACGTGCGCCTGGACCGCTGGTTCCGGCTGTTCGACAATCACAAGTACGCGCACATCGACCCGGAGCAGGAGCAGCCCGAGCTCACCCGTCTGGTGGAGGTGGCCCCGGACGAGCCGTTCGTGCTGCACCCGGGGGAGTTCGTGCTGGGTGCCACGTACGAGAAGGTCACGCTGCCCGACGACATCGCCGCCCGCCTGGAGGGCAAGTCCTCGCTCGGGCGCCTGGGTCTGCTCACCCACTCGACGGCCGGGTTCATCGACCCCGGGTTCTCGGGCCACGTTACGCTGGAGCTCTCCAACATGGCCACCCTGCCCATCAAGCTGTGGCCGGGTTCCAAGGTGGGGCAGCTGTGCTTCTTCCAGCTCTCCTCTCCCACCGAGCACCCCTACGGCAGCGGCGCGTACGGCAACCGGTACCAGGGTCAGCGCGGCCCCACGGCGTCCCGCAGCCACGTGAACTTCCACCGCACGGTCATCGAGTAGGGCGTCACACGCGGGTGGTCGTGAACCCCTCGGGCGGTTTGGGGGTCAGCAGCAGCAGGGCCAGGCCCACCGCCACGACCGTGAGGATCCCCAGGATCCCGTAGATCTGGGAGCCCATCAGGGACACGAACAGGCCGAACAGCCCCGGGGCCATGAAGCTCACGGCGCGGCCCGTGGTGGCGTAGAGCCCGTAGATCTCCCCGTCGCGCCCCGGGGGGATGAGCCGCCCCAGGTACGTGCGCGACGCCGCCTGGGCCGGTCCCACGAACAGGCACAGCGCCAGTCCGCACACCCAGAACGCGGGCTTGCCGTGCCAGAACAGCAGCACGATCCCGGCCGCCATGACCCCCACGAGCGAACCGACGATGACCCTGCGGGGGCCCAGGGCGTCGTCGAGCGAGCCGCCCACGAACGCGCCGAGCGCGGCAATGAGGTTGGCGGCCACCGCGAACACGATGACCTCGGTGAGCGAGAAGCCGAACGAGCCGGCCGCGAGCACACCGCCGAACGTGAAGACTCCGGCCAGTCCGTCCCGGTAGACGGCGGAGGAGAGCAGGAAGAACACCGTGCCGCGCGAGACCCGCCAGAGCCCGGCAATCGTGGCGAAGAGCTCCCGGTAGGCCCCCACGATCCCGCGCCGGTGCCGCGGCTCGGGCGAGGGAGCGACGTCGGGCCCCGCGAGTCCGCCGAGCGTGGGGGTCGCGGCGGGGGACGGGCCGTGCACCTCGCCGTCGTATGCGCGGAACGGCATGGAACGTGCCGCGAAGAGCAGGGGAAGGCAGAAGACGAGGATCCACGCGGCGCTGAACAGCGCCACGGCCCGGTAGTTGAGGGCGTCATCGGTGGGGATGCCCAGGAAACCGGGCGTGACGAAGCCGAAGAGCACGAACGCCAGGGCGAAGATCCCGCCCACGTATCCCGCGCCCCAGCCCCAGCCGGAGACCTTGCCCATGCGCGCGGGGCCGGCCAGGGCGGGGAGCATCGAGTTGTACCCCACGGTGGCGAACTCCTGGGCCACGCTGCCCGCGGCCACGAGCGCCACGCCGAGGAACAGGTAGGAGGGCTCCGGCCGGGCGAAGAAGGCCAGCGCGGTGCAGGCCACGAGCACCACGGTGTTCCACGTGAGGAACGAGGCGCGGGAGCGGGGGGTGTCGCTGCGCTGGCCCACGATCGGGGCGGTGAGCGCGATCGCGAATCCCGCCACCGTCATGCCGATGCTCAGCACGGTGGAGGTGTACTCGGGGGTGCCGAAGGCCGAGCTCGTGAGGTACACCGTGAACACGAACGTGAGCATCACGGAGTTGTAGGCGGAGGTCCCCGTGTCCCAGAGGCACCACATCAGCACCCTCGCGCGGGAACCTCCCGCCGCGGCGTCGACGGGGTCGGTGGGGCCGTGTGGGGCCGTGCTCGTGCGCTCAGCGGTCATGCGGCTCACCCTACGGTGCGGCGCGCGCCAGGGCCCGCAGCCGGAGTGGGCGGGGGAGGAGATGTTCCCAGAAGTTCACCGGGACCGGGTGGGGGACACGTCAACCACCGCCTTTGTTACGATGGGGTCTCGACAACACTCCCCGCTTCCCCTGCGTGTCTGCTGCGCCTTTCCTGGGAACCGGTGTGCTCCGACAGCGGCACGAAAGGTGGGACCCCATGATCCCGGTGCTGCTGCTGCTCCACGGAGTCATGGCACTGTTCGCTCCCGCGATCCTCAAGCGCACCGGGCGCTCCGGTTTCTACGTGGTGGCCCTCGCCCCCCTGGTGGGCCTCGTGTGGCTGCTGTCCCAGACCTCGCGCGTCTACGGCCCCGAGCACGGCTGGTCCACCACTCTGGAGTGGATCCCCCAGCTGGGGATCACCCTCTCGTTCCGCATGGACGCCCTGGCCTACATGATGTGCCTGCTGGTGCTCGGTGTGGGAACCCTGGTGCTCGCGTACTGCGCCCGCTACTTCAAGGCGGATGCGCAGGACATCGGCTCGTTCGCGGCGCAGCTCGTGGCGTTCGCCGGGGCCATGTTCGGGCTGGTCACGGCGGACGACCTCATGGTGCTGTTCGTCTTCTGGGAGATCACCTCCGTGCTCTCCTTCCTCCTCATCTCCTACTCCCGGACCAAGCTGGCCGCACGGCGTGCCGCGCTGCAGGCCCTCGTGATCACCACCGCGGGTGGGCTGGCCATGCTCGTGGGGCTCATCATGCTGGGGACCGAGGCCGGGACGTTCCGGATCTCCGGCGTGCTGGCGGCCGCCCCGGAGATGCTGGGCTCCACCACGGTGGACGTCGCCGTGGTGCTGGTGCTCGCGGGCGTGGTGACCAAGTCCGCGCTGTTCCCCACGCACTTCTGGCTGCCCGCCGCCATGGCCGCGCCCACCCCGGTCTCCGCCTACCTCCACGCCGCGGCCATGGTGAAGGCGGGCATCTACCTCGTGGCCCGGCTCGCCCCCGGGTTCGCGCAGACGCAGTACTGGCTCCCGGTCACGCTGACCCTGGGGCTCGGCACCATGATCTTCGGCGGCTGGGTGGCGCTGCGGCAGTACGACCTCAAGCTCATCCTGGCCTACGGCACCGTGAGCCAGCTCGGGTTCATCACGGCGGTGGTGTCCTTCGGCACCGCGGACACGGCCATGGCGGGCATGGGCATGGTCATGGCCCACGGCCTGTTCAAGGCCACCCTGTTCCTCGCCGTGGGCGTGATCGACCACCAGGCCGGGACCCGTGACATCCGCCGGCTCTCGGGCGTGGGCCGCATGGCACCCAAGCTGTTCACGGTGTCCGTGATCGGTGCGGCCTCGATGGCGGGGATTCCGCCACTGCTGGGCTTCGTGGCCAAGGAGGCCGTGCTCACCGCGTTCTGGGGCGACGTCTCCGAACTCGCCGGGGCGGTGGCCCTGGTCTGCGCCGTGGTCGGGTCCGTGCTCACGGTCGCGTACAGCGCCCGCTTCCTGTGGGGCGGCTTCGCCCGCAAGTCCGCGTCCTTCTCGGATCTCGACGCCGCCCCCGACGGCCAGTCGGTCATCAGCGACTTCACGCCCGCGTCGTGGGCCTTCCTCATGGCGCCCATGGTCCTCGCGGGAGCCACCGTGGTGCTGGGTCTGTTCCCCGCGCCCCTGGAGGCGGGGATCAAGCCCTACCAGGAGCTGTTCCCCCACGCGGAGGAGTCCCACGTGCACCTCGAGCTGTGGCACGGGCTGACCCCGGCGCTGGGCTTCTCCGCGTTCATCATCGTGGCCGGGCTGCTGCTGCACAGGGCACGCAGGCCGGTGTCCCGCCTCCAGCGGCGGCTCCCCTCACTGCCCTCCGGTGACTACGTGTACCGCTGGATCATCAACGTGCTGGACATCGTGGCGGTGTGGCTGACCGGGCGCACCCAGCGTGGTTCGCTCATGTTCTACCTGTCCGTGATCCTCGTGACGGCCGTGGTGGTGCCGCTCGTGGCCCTGTTCTGGTTCGAGACCCCACCCCTCGCGGGCTTCCGCGTGGCGGACTCACCGGCGCAGCTGGCCACCGGGATCGCCATGGTGGCGGCGGCCCTGCTCGTGCTCACCGCGGGCAAGCGGTTCCTGGCGGTGCTGCTGGTCTCCGTCACGGGCTACGGGCTGGCCCTGCTCTTCGCGCTGCACGGCGCCCCGGACCTCGCCCTCACCCAGATGCTCGTGGAGACGATCTCCCTGGTGGCCTTCGTGCTGGCGCTGCGCTCGCTGCCCGGTCCGCTGTGGAACCGGCGCAAGGCCGGGCACCGGGTCTTCCGCGCGGTCTTCGCGGTGGTCTTCGGCATCTTCATGATGGCGCTCGCCGCCTTCTCGATCTCCTCCCGCACCGCGGAGCGGATCTCCCTGGACATGCCATCCATGGCATACGAGCTGGGCCACGGCGAGAACGTGGTGAACGTGATCCTCGTGGACATCCGGGCGTGGGACACCATGGGGGAGATCTCCGTGCTCACCGTGGCCGCCACCGGTATCGCCTCCCTGATCTTCGTGAAGGGCCGTGGCGACCGGCTGCGCAGCGAGCGCCACCGGCTGGACACCCGGCGGCTGCAGGCGCTGCGCGGCGCGGACTCCGCGGCGCACTCCACGCAGGCCAGGACCCAGGAGATCGAGGTGGCCCGGCGCTTCTCCTCCCGCCCGGACGCGGACCCGTTCCTGCTGGCCGGGCGCACGCTCGCCCCGGAGCGGCGCTCGATCATCTTCGAGGTCGTGGCGCGCCTGCTGTTCCACACCTTCATGCTGGTCTCCCTCTACCTCCTGCTCGCGGGGCACAACGACCCCGGCGGTGGGTTCGCCGGAGGGCTCATGGCCTCCCTGGCCCTGACGCTGCGCTACCTGGCCGGCGGCCGCTACGAGCTCGAGCGGGCCACGCCCGTCAACGCGGGGTGGATGCTCGGCGCGGGGCTCGCACTGGCCTCCCTGTACGCCCTGACGCCCCTGTTCTTCGGCGGGGCGGTCATGGAGAGCTACACGTTCGAGTGGGACCTGCCGCTGTTCGGGCACGTGAAGTTCGTGACCGCGCTGATCTTCGACGTGGGCGTGTACCTGATCGTGGTGGGCCTAGTGCTCGACATCCTGCGCTCGCTGGGCGGGCGGATCGACGAGCGCATCGAGCGCTCTGCGGTCGAGGACGACCGCAAGCGCACGGGCCGGGGTTCCCGCATCCGCCTGACCCGCAACGGGCCCGTGATGACGGCCACCCGCTCCGAGGACCCGGACGCCCCCGAGGGCTCCATGGTCTCGGGGGACGAGACCTCGGAGGTGCGGCCGTGACCGTGAACCTGACCCTGCTCGTGGTGATGGGCGTGCTGTTCTCCGTGGGGGTGTACCTGCTCCTGGAGCGCTCCCTCACGCGCGTGCTGCTGGGACTCATGCTGCTGACCAACGGAGCGAACCTGCTGATCCTGCACACCAGTGGGGTGCCGGGCGTGGCACCGCTCTACGACTCGTCCCTGGACCCCTCCGAGTACTCGGACCCCCTGCCGCAGGCGCTCGTGCTGACGTCCATCGTGATCTCCCTGGCCACCACGGCCTTCCTGCTGTCCATGATCTGGCGCTCCTGGATCCTGGCCCGCCGGGACGAGATCCAGGACGACCTCGAGGACCGCCGCGTGGCCCAGCAGTCCTCGTACGACGCCGAGGACGACGACGCCATCCCGCAGGACGCCTCGGAGTTCGCCACCCCGGACGCCCCCTTCACGCCCTCGCGCCACAATGCCGAGGAGGCCTCGGAGTCACCGGGCCACCACAGGGTGGAGACGCAGCCGCGAACGGACAGGAGGGATCCGCATGAGCACTGACCTGGCGCAGCTGGCACCGCTCGCGGTGCTCATCCCGTTCCTCGGTGCGGCTCTGAACTTCGTGATCGTGCACCGCAACAGGCTCCAGCGCACCGTGACCGTGGGGGCCATGGCACTGACGCTGGTCCTGGACGCCGTCATGCTCGCGGACGTGTGGAACCAGGGCCCCCAGGCCGTGCACCTGGGTGGCTGGGCGGCCCCGTACGGGATCGTCATGGTGGTGGACCAGCTCTCCGCGCTCATGCTCGTGGTGTCGGTGGTCGTGTCCCTCGCGGTGCTCGTCTACGCGGTGAGCGAGGGCGTGGCCGGAGGGGACGACGAGGGTCCCATCTCGATCTTCTACCCCACGTTCCTGCTGCTCGTGGCCGGTGTCTCCAACGCGTTCCTGGCGGGGGACCTGTTCAACCTCTACGTGGGCTTCGAGATCCTCCTGACGGCCTCCTACGTGCTGCTCACCATGGGAGGGACCGCGCAGCGCATCCGGGCGGGCGTGACCTACGTGGTGGTCTCGGTGATCTCCTCGATCCTGTTCCTCATCACCCTGGGGATGATCTACGGCGCCACCGGCACCGTGAACATGGCGGACCTCTCCGTGAAGCTCGCCGACCTCCCGCAGGGCACGCAGCTGCAGCTGCACCTCATGCTGCTGATCGCGTTCGGGGTCAAGGCCGCGGTGTTCCCGCTGTCCTTCTGGCTCCCGGACTCCTACCCCACGGCCTCCGCGCCGGTGACCGCGGTGTTCGCGGGGCTGCTGACCAAGGTGGGCGTCTACTCGATCATCCGCACCGAGACCCTGCTGTTCCCGGACCGGCAGATCAACGGGCTGCTGATGTGGGTGGCCCTGCTGACCATGTTCGTGGGCATCCTGGGTGCGCTGGCCCAGATCGACATCAAGCGCATGCTCTCCTTCACGCTCATCAGCCACATCGGCTACATGATCTTCGGGATCGCCGTGGGCACGCCCCAGGCCCTGGCGGCCGTGGTCTACTACATCGCCCACCACATCGTGATCCAGACGAGCCTGTTCCTGGTGGCCGGGCTGATCGAGCGCCGCGGCGGGTCCACCAACGTGGACCGCCTCGCGGGGATGCTGCGGATCTCGCCGCTGCTGGGCGTGCTGTACCTGATCCCTGCGCTGAACCTGGGCGGGATCCCGCCGTTCTCGGGTTTCCTGGGCAAGGTGGGGCTGCTCGAGGCGGGCATCGCGAGCGGCACCTGGCTGGACTACCTGCTGGTGGGTGTGTCCGTGCTCGTCTCGCTGCTCACGCTGCTGGCGCTGATCCGCGTGTGGAACCGCGTGTTCCTGCGCCGCGTGGAGGACGCCGAGTACCCGGATCCCGTGCTGCGGGCCACCACGGCCCAGGGGCACCGCCCGCTCAACTCGCGCGTGGTGACCGGCAACCCGGGCAGCGTGCTGTCCGGCGGCTCCGAGGTGGTCCTGCTGCCCCGGACCATGGTGGGAGCCACTACCGCTCTCGTGGTGGTGGGGGTGGCGCTCACGGTCTTCGCGGGTCCGCTGTTCGACCTCGCGGGCAGCGCCGCGGACAACCTGGTGCACCCGGACCGCTACATCGACGCCGTGCTGGCCCCCGTGGGCGAGGGCGGCGTGAGCGAGGAGGCACCATGAGTACGTCCGCCGTCCGTCGCCAGGCCCGCAACTCCCTGCGGGCCGAGCTGCCGCTGATCCTGTGGCTCGTGGTGGTGTGGGGAGCTCTGTGGGGGGACTGGAGCCCCGGCAACCTGGTCTTCGGGCTGCTGCTGGCCCTGCTGGTCACGCGCACCCTGGTGCTGCCCCCGGTGCGGCTGTCCGGGCGCTTCAACGTGGTGCACTTCGTGCTGTTCGTGGTCACGTTCGTGTGGCAGGTGGCCAAGGCGAGCATCCACGTGTTCCGAGTGGCGCTGGTGCAGGGACCGCGCGTGCACAACGCCGTGCTGCGGGTGCCGCTGCGGCAGAACAACGATCTGCTGATGACCGCCGTGGGGCACACCATGGCGCTGATCCCCGGGTCACTGGTGGTCGAGGTGGACCGGGGGAACGGGATCCTCTACTTCCACGTCCTGGACATCGCCACGCCGGAGCAGGCCGAGGCGTTCCGGCGCTCGGTGCTGGACACCGAGGCCGCCTGGATCCGCATCATGGGCTCGCGGGAGGACCTGGCGCTGCTGCCGGTCAAGGGTGACCCCGACCGCACGGAGGCCACGGGCGCCGTCGAGTCCCCCACCGAAGACATGGACGAGGCCGGGAGCGGGCCCGGAGAGGAGCGGTCATGACCCTGTCCGACGTCGCCGTGTGGGTGTGCGGTGTGATCCTCGCGCTCGCGGCCGCGGGCACCATCTACCGCCTGGCCAAGGGGCCGTCCCTGCTGGACCGGGTGATCGCCACGGACGTCCTCCTGGCCATCGTGGGCGCCGCTCTGGCCGTGGAGATGGTGTACCACCGCCACACGGACAACCTGGTGCTGCTCGTGATCGTCTCCCTCGTGGGGTTCCTGGGCTCGGTCACGGTGGCGCGCAACGTGGGGCTGGACCGCTCATGAACTGGCACACGGTGACGGACGTCGCGGCAGTGGTGTGCCTGGTCGCGGGGACGTTCATGTCGCTCGCGGCCGCGGTGGGCCTCGTGCGCTTCCCCGATCTGCTCTCCCGCATGCATGCGGGCACCAAGCCCCAGGTCTTCGGGCTGCTCCTGCTGCTCACCGCCCTCGCGCTCGCCAGCGGGGAGCCCCGGATGATCCCCCTGCTGGTCCTCGCGTGGATCTTCCAGCTGCTCACGGTCCCGGTCTCCGCGCACATGGTGGGCCGTGCGGCCTACCGTTCCAAGCACCTGCACGAGGAGAACCTCGTGGCGGACGAGCTGCGTGACGTGGTGGCCCGCGCCGGTGAGGACCGGCCCGACTGACGACACACGCGGTGGCGCCACCCGGGCAGGTGACACCACCCCGGCTCACGGGTTCGTATGCTGGGGTGGGAGTACGACGCCGCCGGCCACCACGCGCCGGCGGCACTTTCGAGAACTGAGGAGAATCCCATGAACAAGGCGATGGACATTTTCGGCACGGTGGCCTCCCTGGGCGGCGTGGCCATGGCCAACAAGGCTCTGACCGTGGCGTGGAAGCAGGTCACGGGCAACGAGCCCCCCGCCAAGAACCCGGACGAGGACGAGGCCTGGCGCGACATCATCATCTGGGCCATGATCACCGGTGTGGTGGGCACGGTCATCAAGGTGGGCATTGCCCGCCAGGTGTCCAAGATGCAGTCCGACGACAACGACTCCTCGAAGTCCTCGCAGGCCGAGATCTGAGTCCTGCTCCCGCGGCACTCCCGCCGGCGAGGCCACGCGCTTGGCGCGTCCTCACGGCGGGACTCCGCGGGACCGGGGTGCGGTGCACGGCCCGCACCCCGCACCACAGCGGTCGGCCGGGGCGCCTCGAGCACCCCGGCCGACCGCCGTGGTGGTCTAGACTGGTGGCTCAACGACAGGGGAGCGCCACCGAGGCGCTGAGAGTGCGCGCGAGCGCAGACCCTCGAACCTGATCCGGTTCATACCGGCGCTAGGGAGTCGAGCATCTCAAGAGCCCGTCCGCGGTGCGCGGGGGCTCTTCCCCTCCTGGAACCTTCAGGAGGAGTTCTCATGACGCAGCTCAGCAGCACCCCCACTGGAACCGCACGGGGTACCGCCCGCACGCAGTCCTGGCGGGTCGTGGACATCGTGGTGGCGGCGGTCCTCGCCGCGGCGTGCGCGGTGATCTTCTGGATGTGGTCCAACCTGCTGTACCCCGTGGTCTCCACGGCCGCGGTGGCGTATCCGCCCTCGGCGGGGCTCATCTCGGGCGGCTGGCTCGTGGCGGGCACCCTGGGCGCGCTCATCATCCGCAAGCCCGGCGCGGCCCTGTTCTGCGAGCTGCTCGCGGCGGTGCTGGAGGGCTTCCTGGGAACCCACTTCGGGTGGACCGTGGTGATCTCCGGTCTCGTCCAGGGTCTCGGAGTGGAGCTCGTGTTCCTCCTGACGGGCTACCGCCGCTTCGGCCTGGCCGTGGCCACCGCGGCCGGTGCGCTCTCCGGACTGTTCCTCGGGGCGAGCGAGGACATCATGTACAACTATGAGTGGGCCCTGGACCAGAAGGTCGTCTACGCCGCGCTCACCACCCTCTCCGGTGCGGTGATCGCCGGTGCCCTGATGTGGCTCGTGGTGCGCGCGCTGCAGGCCACCGGGGTGCTGGGGGCCCTGGCCTCCGGCGCCACGCGCCGTCGATGACGGAACCGGCGGGGTCAGCGCCCACGGGTGCGGCCGTGCGGCTGGAGCGGTTCGGGTGGCACTATCCCGGCCGTCAGGATCCGAGCCTCCGTGACGTCACCGCCGTGCTCGAACCCGGGGAGCGCGTGCTGCTGCTGGGGCCGTCCGGCGCCGGGAAGTCCACGCTGCTGCAGGCCCTCGCGGGGGTGGAACAGGATCCGGACGGGCAGTCCCGCTCCGGCGGGCTGAGCGTGGACGGCGTGGACCCACGGGAGGCGCGCGGGGCCGTGGGCTTCATGCACCAGGACCCCGAGACCCAGGTGATCCTCTCCCGCGTGGGGGACGACGTCGCGTTCGGGCTGGAGAACATCTCGGTGCCCCCCGAGCAGATCTGGCCCCGCGTGGACGAGGCGCTCGCGCGGGTGGGGCTGACGCTGCCCCTCGCGCACTCCACCACGGCCCTGTCCGGCGGGCAGAAGCAGCGCCTCGCGCTCGCGGGAGTCATGGCCATGCGACCCCGGCTGCTGCTGCTGGACGAGCCCACCGCGAGCGTGGACCAGGAGGGCGCGGAGCAGCTGTGCCGGGCTGTCTCCGAGGCGGTGTTGCGGGACGGCATCACGCTCGTGGTCGTGGAGCACCGGGTGGCCCTGTGGGAACCCGTGGTGGACCGGGTGATCGTGCTGGACGAGCACGGCCGGGTGGCCTTCGACGGTCCCACCCGCGAGACCCTCCACGACGCCCGCCACCTGCTCCAGGAGCAGGGCACGTGGGTGCCCGGCTGGGTTCCGACCACGCGCGCACCCGCCCCGGCGGACACCCGCGGCCCGGACGCCGGGGAGGTGCTGCTGAGCGCCCGGGACCTCGCCGTCTCCCGCGTGCAGCCGACGCGGCGCGAGATCGCCCGCAGGCGGCGTCGTGCCCGGAAGGCCTGGCGGCGCGGCACGGACGCGGCTGTGGACCCCCTGGACGGCTGGGACGCGCCCGTGGCCGCCGAGGGCATCAGCCTGGACGTCCGCGCGGGCCGTGCGCTCGCCGTGACCGGCGTGAACGGGGCGGGCAAGTCCACCCTGGCGCTGACGCTGGCGGGTCTGCTCGTGCCCGTGCGCGGCACGGTGCGGGCCTCCGCGGCGCTCGCGGACGGCGCGCCGCAGGACCCCTCGCTGTGGGATGGCGGGGAGCTGATCCCGCGCGTGGGCACGGTCTTCCAGCACCCCGAGCACCAGTTCCTGCGTCCCACCGTGCGCGCCGAGCTCGAGTTCGGACCGCGTCAGCTGCTGCGCCGCGCCGGAGCCTCGAAGGACGAGCTGCCGGAGCACGACGCCGCCCGGGTGGAGGACCTGCTGCGTCGCCTGCGCCTCGAGGACCTCGCGGACGCCAACCCGTTCACGCTGTCCGGTGGTCAGAAGCGCCGGTTGTCGGTGGCCACCGTGCTCGCGGCGGCCCCGCGCGTGCTGATCCTGGACGAACCCACGTTCGGCCAGGACGCCCAGACCTGGAGGGAGCTCGTGGACCTGCTCGTGGCGGAGATGGACCGGGGCACGGCGGTGGTCGCCGTGACCCACGACCGCGACCTCGTGGCGGCGCTGGAGGCGCAGGACGTGAGGCTCGGCTCATGAGCACGCCCGTGGCGCCGTCCATGTTCGGTCCCCGCACGGGGCTGCTGTCCCGCGCCAACCCGGTGGTCAAGCTGCTGGGGGCGCTGCTGATCACGCTCGTGATCGTGGTGAGCGCGGACCCCGTGACCAACGCCGTGGCCCTCGCGGGGCAGCTCGTGCTCCTCGCGGGGGTGGGGCTCGGCCCGTGGCGGCTGCTGCGGCTGCTGTGGCCCCTCGCGGTGGCCGCGCTGATCAGCGGCTGGGGCACCGCGATGCTCTCGCCCGCGGGCGGCACGGTCCTCGTGGAGGTCGGCTGGCTCACGATCACCACCGGGTCCCTGGCCGCGGGCGGCGCGATCGCCCTGCGCGGACTCGCGATCGCCCTGCCCGGGATCACCGTGCTGCTGACCACCGACCCCACGGATCTCGCGGACGGGCTCGCCCAGACCCTCAGACTGCCGGCGCGGTTCGTGCTCGCGGCGCTCGCGGCCATGCGGCTGGTCGAGGTCATGGTCACCGAGTGGAGCGTGCTCGCATCCGCCCGCCGGGCACGCGGCGCGGGGGGCCGGAGCGGCCCGGTGGGGGCCGCGCAGGAGTTTGGCGGTCAGGCGTTCGCCCTGCTCGTCCAGTCCCTGCGCCGGGCCACGCGGCTGGCCATGACCATGGAGGCGCGTGGCTTCGGCGCCGGGCCGCGCACGTGGGCGCGGAGTCTGCACTGCAGCCGCGTGGACGTTCTCGTGGGCACCGCCGTGGTGCTCGCCGCGGTGGGTGCCCTGGTGGTCTCCCTGGCGCTGGGCACGCACCGCTTCATCTGGCAGTGAGGCCGCCGCCGACGCCGCCCGGCGTGACGGCTCTCTGCGCGCCGGAGGTGGCCAGTGGGGGGAAGTGCGCACTTGCGCCGGGCGCTGGCCCGGGCCGGGTCAGCCCACCAGGAAGCCGGTGAGCGTGCGCGTGAGCTCCGGGTCCGTGGGCACCGGGTGCCCGTCCACGGCGGTCACGGGGACGGCCAGGCGGACCGAGGACGTCAACCACACGGCATCCGCTCGCAGCAGGTCCCGTGGGTACAGGGGGCGGTGCTCCGCCGCCCAGCCGTGGGCGCGGGCGGTCTCGAAGATCCGCGCCTGGGAGGTCCCGGGAAGGATCCCGCGGGACGGTTCGGGCGTGACGAGGGTGGGCTGGGCGCCCGGCGCGGTGCGCGCGCAGATCACCGAGGACGTGGCCCCCTCCAGGATGCGGTGGTCGGAGGATGTCATGAACACGGCGTCCTGCGCCCCGTGCTCCCGCGCGTGGCGCACCGCGGCCATGTTCACCGCGTAGGACAGCGTCTTCACCCCGGGCAGCAGCCACGGCAGGTCGGTGTCCTCGGCGGGATCGTGACCGCGTTCCAGCAGCAGGACGCGCAACCCGTCCCGGCGTGCCGCGAACGTGGCGGCGGGAACCGGGGAGGCGGTGAGCCATGCCCAGGGTTCTCCGCCCGGGACGCCCCGAGAGATGCTGAGCTTCACCGCGTGCTCCGCCCCGAGGCCCAGGAGCTCGTCCCGGGAACCGGGCCCGGCGGCGTCGAGCGCCATGCGCAGAGCGGTGCGGCACGTGGCGGCGGAGGGAGCGGGCAGTGCGGCGCTGCGCGCCGAGGAGCACAGCCGATCGTGGTGGGCGGCGAACTTGTAGGCGTCCCCGTCCAGGACGTGCATGGTCTCGAACACGCCGTCCCCGCGGGTCAGTGCCTGGTCCTCGAGGACCACGTGCGGACGCTCAGGGTCCACGAGCCGCGGTTCACCCGCGGGTGAGATGACCACGGCCGCGCCGCCGCGTGGGGTCATGAGGGGTCCCGGTCCTCCGGGGCGGGCTCCCCCGAGGACGGGCCGGGGTGGATGATGTCCGCGCACTCCCACACGGGATCCTCCGCGAGGTACTCCTCCTCCTGGGCGGCCCACTGGTCCCAGTGGCCCTCGTAGGCTGCGCCGTCACGCTCCAGGGCGCGCCGTCGCCGCTGGGAGGTGGGCAGCTCCACCCACACGGACGTGTCCAGGAGCACCCGGGCCTCGCGGTGGCACGCGCCCACGCCCTCCAGCAGGACGATCTCGGCGGTGCGGGTGAGCCGCGGGGTGCCCGGCTCACTCGTCAGCCAGTCCCACGCCGTCCAGTGCGCGTCCTGGCCGTGGCGCAGGGGCTCGAGGATCTCCGTGCGGTACGCGGCCATGCCCTCCAGCAGGCCGTCCCACCCGGGATAGAGGTCCTCCAGGCGGAAGACCACGACGTCGTGCGAGCGGCGCAGCACGGCGGCGAGCTGGTCCGTGAGCGTGGTCTTGCCAGCCCCGGAACGCCCGTCGATGCCCACCAGGCAGGGCCTGCGCGTGGCCGCCGGGAGCAGCCGCGCCAGGTTGACCCCGTCCGGGAAGTTCTCGATCTCCTCCGGCTGGAACACCTCGTCGGGGGCGATCACGAGGCGGACACCCGTTCGCCCAGCCACGAGACCACCCCGGGCACGGCCGCGCTGATCTGCTCCCACGCGGTGTTGAAGTCCTCGGACCCGCCGTACCAGGGGTCGGCAATGTCCAGGTCCGTGTGCTCGGGATCCACGGCCGGGTCGAAGCTGCGCATCAGGCGCACGGTGTCCGGGTGGCCCTCGGGCAGCCGCTGACGCAGCCTGCGGGCGTGCTCGGCGGTCATGGCGAGCAGCAGATCCGCCTCCGCGAGCTCGCGGTCCGTGACGCGGTGCGCGCTGTGCTCCCGCAGCTCCAGCCCGTTGTCCGCGAGGACGGCGCCGGCGCGGGGGTCCACGGGGTTGCCGTGCTCCTCGTCGCTCACGCCGGCAGAGCCCACGGTGACGGCGTCACCGAGCCCGGCGCGCTCGATCTCACGGCGAAGCAGGGCCTCGGCCATGGGGGGAGCGGCAGATGTTGCCGGTGCACACCGTGACGATTTCGATCATGGCCACCACTGTACGAAAAATCCGTCGGCGGCGAGTGCGTCACCGTGCCGGGCGTCCCGCCCACGTCTGGCGCTCGATGCCCGAGAGCAGCAGGTCGAGACCCGCCGCGTACTCGGCGCGGTCGTCGTGGCGGCGGAACTCGCCCAGCACCGAGTGCACGAACGGGAAGTCCTGCGCGCTCGCGTGGTCCCAGCGTTCGAGCTGCTCGCGGAACATCTGCTCGGCGTCCTGCTCGTGGCGCTGGGCCTGGCGCTGGGAGATCTCCGCGCCCATCCCGGAGGCGTAGTTGCTCACGGCCATGGAGGCGTGGAACTGCTGCGAGGTGCTCAGCTCCATGCGCTGCAGGATCTGCCCGGTGCACTCCCACGTGCGCAGGGCGTTCTCCTCGTCCGGGCCCGCGTGCACCAGCTGCTCCGCGAGCCAGAGGTGCTCCAGCATCTGGGCGAACAGGCACAGGGAGAGCCGGCGCAGGTCTACGAGGGCTTCCCGGGTGCGGGCGCTCGTGCGGGGGTCCGGTTCCGGGGCCCGCAGCTGCGCGAACTGCTCGGGCGCGCTCTGCCCCGCCGCCCGCAGCGTCTCGAACTGCGCGAGCGCGCGGCCCAGCACCTCGTCCGCGACCATGGCCATGAGCTCGTCCTTGCCCGAGGCGTACCAGTAGAGGCTCGCCACGCCGCTTCTGAGCTCGGCGGCCAGCCCCCGCAGGGTCAGTCGCGCCGCGCCGTCCCGGTCCAGCATGGCGATCGCGGTGTCCACGATCGACTCCACGGACAGGCTCGCACGACGCCGCCCGCCCGCCCTGGTACTCGCGCCGCGAGTCCGCGGAGCGGGGCTGCCATCCTGCGGCTCCCGCGGCGGCACTCGTGCGTGCGGGTCGGGGGAGGGCTCTGCTGCGGGTCCGCGGGCGGCTGTCATGGGGATCACGGTACGCAGGGTGTTGCGTGGAATCAAACACCGTTCTATTCTCGAACACAATTCGATTATCGAACGTTGTTCGACCTTTCCGGAAGGACCTGTCATGACCCAACTCGTCGTCGGCGGCGCACGGCACCGCGCCGCCACCGCACCCCAGAGCCTGCGTGCCGCGTGGCCCGCACTGCTGGGCCTGTGCCTCACCCAGCTCGTGGAGATGGTGGACAACTCCATCCTCAACGTGGCCGTGCCCGTGATCGGGCGGGACCTCAACGCCAGCCCCACGGACCTGCAGTGGATCGTGGGTGCCTACTCCCTCACCTTCGGCGGGCTGCTCATGGTCGGGGGCACTCTGGGGGACCGTCTCGGGAGGCGCCGCACCATCTCGTGGGGTCTCGCGCTCTTCGGACTCGCGGGACTCGCCGTGCTGCTCGTCCAGACCCCCGCGCAGCTCATCGCGGTGCGCGCCGTCTCCGGAGCCTTCGCGGCGCTGATCGCGCCCATCACCATGTCCCTGCTGTTCCGGCTCTTCGACCGGGACGACCTCCGGGTCCGCGCCATCGGCCTGGTCATGACCGTCTCCCTCATCGGCTTCGCCCTGGGGCCCACCCTGGCGGGACTCGCGCTCGAGCACATGCCGTGGCAGATGCTGCTGGTGCTCAACGCCCCCGTGGCGCTCTTCGCGTGGATCGGCGTGCGCGCGGGGCTCTCCCCGGACCGGGATGAGGACCGTCGCGGCGGCGGCACGGACGTTCCCGGGGCCGTGCTCTCGGTGGCGGCGCTGGGGCTGCTGCTCTACACCTTCACCGCGGGAGTGGAGTACGGGTGGCTGGACCTCCGCACCCTGGGCATCCTGGCGGGAGGGCTGCTCGCGCTCGCCGGGTTCGTGTGGCGGGAGCGCACCGCGGTGGACCCGATGCTGGACCTGTCCCTGCTGAGCATCCCCACGGTGCGGGGGTCCGCGATCCTGCAGACCTCAGTGATGACCGCGATGGCCGGCGTGATGTTCGTGTCCACCCAGCTCTACCAGTTCGCCTGGGGGTGGAGCCCCCTGCAGGCCGGGCTCGCCAACCTGCCGTTCGTGGTGGGCATGCTGGGGGCGGGGCCCTTCGTGGACCGCGCGGTGGCGGCCTGGGGGCACCGGCGGACCTCCACCGGTGCGGTCCTGCTGCTGCTCGCGAGCCTCGGGGTGTGGGTCTACGCCGTGGGCCACGGGTTCGTGTGGTGCGCGCTGGGGATGCTCATGATGACGGCCGCCATGCGGACCATCATGACCACGGGGGCCGTGGCACTCATGGGGGCGTTGCCCGAGAGCCACACCTCCATGGGATCGGCCATGAACGACACCGCCCAGGAGGTGGGCAATGCCGTGGGGCTCGCGCTGGTGGGCACCGTGATGGCATCCGTGGTGGGCACCGCCCTGCCCACTGGCGCGTGGGACCCCGCTACCGTCCTCGCGTTCGTGCACTCGCAGCAGATCTCGTTCGCGCTGCTCGCGGTGCTGGTGGTGGCCGCCGTGGGTCTGCGCACGCCGGACTCCCGGCAGACGGGGGAGCACTGACGGGTGCCGCCGCCCATGAGCAACGGGGTGCACGTCCGTGGACGTGCACCCCGTTGGTCGGTGCTTCTCAGGAGGGCGTCACCGCCCCCGCACTACTTCTGGTTGGCGTTGTGGGGGGTGGTCTGTTCCCACGGCGCCTCGTCCTGGGGCGTCTGATCCACGATGTCGTCCACCGCGGAGGAGACCCAGCGGGACTTGTACTGGAAGTCCGTCTCGTCCCCGTTCTCGTCCGTCTGGCGGTACCACTCGGTGATGGCCGGATCGTGCGAGTCGAAGGAGTCGCCGGCGGCACGGTGGCCCTCGGCGTGCTCCACCTGCAGCGCGAAGTTGTCGCCGTGCTCGGCCAGGCCCGTGGACACGGCCTTCTCCACCGCGGACAGCGCGAAGCGCGTACGCAGGGTGGCGGGATCGTTGCGCAGGTCGCGGTAGAGCGCCACCATCATGAACGCCAGGATGAACGCGAACGGCAGCGCGGAGACGATCACCAGGTTCTGCATCCCGGCCAGGGCGTCGTCGCCGCCCACCAGCAGCATCACGATGGCGATGCCGGAGAGGCACACGCCCCAGAAGACCACGATCCACTTGCTGGGCTCGGGGCGCCCGCGCTGGGTCATGGTGCCCATGACCACGGAGGCGGAGTCCGCGCTGGTGATGAAGAAGATGCCGATCACGACCATGGCGAGCACGGACGTGACCCCGGTCAGCGGCAGCTGGTCGAAGAGGCCGAACAGCATGGACTCCGCGCCGTCCTCCACGGAGAGGTCCGCGCCGTTCTTGGCGAAGTACATGGCCGATCCGCCGAAGACGATGAACCACAGCACGCACACGGAAGCCGGGACCACGAGCACCACGGTCACGAACTGGCGGATGGAGCGCCCGCGGGAGATCTTGGCGATGAACATGCCCACGAACGGGGACCAGGAGAGCCACCAGGCCCAGTAGTACACGGTCCAGGTGTTGGAGAACTCGGCGCTCTCAGGTCCCCACGCCGCGGACTGGCCGGTCATGAAGAGGAATTCGGAGATGTAGGTCGAGAACGTGGAGGGGATCAGCGTCAGCAGGTAGACGGTGGGTCCCACGAAGAACACGAACAGCGCCAGGACGAACGCGAGCGTCAGGTTGATGTTGGAGAGGTAGCGGATGCCGCGGGAGACGCCCGAGACCGCCGAGATGATGAAGCCCACGGACAGCAGTGCGATGAGCAGGATCAGGACGTTGTTGCCCAGCTCGCCGATGCCGCCCACGATCGAGATGCCGGAGCCGATCTGCATGGCGCCCATGCCCAGGGAGGCCGCGGTGCCGAACAGGGTGGCGAAGATGGCGAAGACGTCGATGAGCTTGCCCAGGGGCCCGTCCACGCGCTTGTGACCCAGCAGCGCGGTGAACACGCGGGAGATCAGGGGTGCGCGGCCGCGGCGGTAGGCGCCGTAGGCCACGGAGACGCCGACCACGGCGTAGATGGCCCACGGGTTCAGTGCCCAGTGGAAGGCGGACTGCACGAGGGCGTACACCGCCATGGACTCCTCCCCGGCTTCGGCCACGTGGGAGAAGCCGGGAATTCCGCTCTCGAAGTAGGTCATGGGCTCGAAGGCCCCGTAGAACATGAGCCCGATGCCCATCCCGGCGGCGAAGAGCATGGCGAGCCAGGAGAAGAAGGAGTACTCGGGCTCCTCGTCGTCACGGCCGAGCTTGATGCGCCCGGTGCGGGTGAAGCCGATGAAGAGCATGAAGAACACGGCTGCGGTGGAGAGCAGGATGAAGAACCACCCCGTGTTCTCCGTGACCCAGGCCAGCGCGGTGGAGGAGACGGCGGAGAGGCTCTCGGTCCCCAGCACACCCCAGGCGATGAAGCCCACGATCAGCAGGGCGGTGATGATGAACACCGCCTTGTCCGTGGAGAACCGCACCTTGCGGTCCTCCACACCCACGCCCGGAACCAGTGCCGGGTGGATGCCGTGGGGGTACGTCAGCTCGTCGAAGATCTGCCGCGGCCTGCTGCGGGTCGTGGATCCGGCGGAGGAGCCGTGGTGGGCGGGGGGTTGCTGCGGTTCCGATTCCGGGGAATGCGGTGGCGTGCTCAAGACAGTTCTCCTGACTGCGGCGGGGGAGTGTGCGATCTCGTGAAGGTGTGTGGTCTCCCGTGGACGTGGTGGGCGCGCGCCCGGAAGCGGGCAGTATTTCGCCCTGGGCGTACAAACCCACGATTGTAACGTCGAATCGGTAGTCGCCCTAACTCATCCGCAGAATTCCGGGGACCGCCGACTCCGCAGTCTTGAGTGAAGCGGACTCAACTTAGGTTGACACCGCCGACTCAATGAGTAAACTTGAGTCTCGAAAGCTCAAGGATTGACGGTCCGGATCAGGAGCCCTACGGGGAGCCCCGGACCGCCCCGCTCCAACGAAAGGACAGAGAATGTCTCGTGCAGTAGGAATCGACCTCGGCACCACCAACTCCGTGGTTGCAGTGCTGGAGGGCGGCGAGCCCGTCGTCATCGCCAACGCCGAGGGTGCGCGCACCACCCCGTCCGTCGTCGCGTTCTCCAAGGACGGCGAGACCCTCGTGGGTGACGTGGCCAAGCGCCAGGCCGTGACCAACGTGGATCGCACCGTGGCCTCCGTGAAGCGCCACATGGGCACCGACTGGACCACCGAGATCGACGGCAAGAAGTACACCCCGCAGGAGATCTCCGCCCGCACGCTCATGAAGCTCAAGGCGGACGCGGAGTCCTACCTGGGTGACAAGGTCACGGACGCCGTGATCACCGTCCCCGCGTACTTCAACGACGCCGAGCGCCAGGCGACCAAGGAGGCCGGCGAGGTCGCGGGCATGAACGTGCTGCGCATCGTCAACGAGCCCACCGCCGCGGCCCTGGCCTACGGCCTGGAGAAGGGCAAGGAGGACGAGCTCATCCTGGTCTTCGACCTCGGTGGCGGCACCTTCGACGTCTCCCTGCTGGAGGTCGGCAAGGACGAGGACGACTTCTCCACCATCCAGGTCCGCGCCACCGCCGGCGACAACCGCCTCGGCGGCGACGACTGGGACCAGCGGATCGTGGACTGGCTGCTGGAGCAGGTGAAGTCCAAGACCGGTGCGGACCTGTCCAAGGACAAGATCGCCCTGCAGCGCCTGAAGGAGTCCGCGGAGCAGGCCAAGAAGGAGCTCTCCTCGGCCACCTCCACCACCATCTCCCTGCAGTACCTGTCCGTGACCCCCGAGGGTCCGGTGCACCTGGACGAGAAGCTCTCCCGCGCCAAGTTCGAGGACCTCACCAAGGACCTGCTGGCCCGCACGGAGAAGCCGTTCAAGGACGTCATCACCGAGGCCGGGATCAACGTCTCCGACATCGACCACGTGGTGCTCGTGGGTGGTTCCACCCGCATGCCCGCCGTGGCCGAGAAGGTCACGGAGATGGCCGGCAAGGCTCCCAACAAGGGCGTGAACCCGGACGAGGTCGTGGCCATCGGCGCCGCCATCCAGGCCGGTGTGCTCAAGGGCGACCGCAAGGACGTGCTGCTGATCGACGTGACCCCGCTGTCGCTGGGCATCGAGACCAAGGGCGGCGTGATGACCAAGCTCATCGAGCGCAACACGGCCATCCCCACCAAGCGTTCCGAGACCTTCACCACGGCGGAGGACAACCAGCCGTCCGTGTCCATCCAGGTCTTCCAGGGTGAGCGCGAGTTCACCCGGGACAACAAGAACCTGGGCACGTTCGAGCTGACCGGCATCGCGCCGGCCCCGCGCGGCATGCCGCAGATCGAGGTCACCTTCGACATCGACGCCAACGGCATCGTGCACGTGTCCGCCAAGGACAAGGGCACCGGCAAGGAGCAGTCGATGACCATCACGGGCGGCACCTCGCTGTCCAAGGAGGACATCGACCGCATGGTCAAGGACGCCGAGGCGAACGCGGACGCCGACAAGCAGCGCCGCGAGGCCGCGGACCGCCGCAACAACGCGGAGCAGACCGCGTACTCGGTGGAGAAGCTGATCAAGGACGACGAGGGCGCCATCCCCGAGGACGTCAAGACCGAGGTCCAGGCGGACGTGGACGCCGTCAAGGCCGCGCTCGAGGGCGATGACGACGACGCCGTGAAGACCGCGTTCGAGAAGCTGCAGACCTCGCAGACCAAGATCGGCGAGGCCCTGTACGCCCAGTCCCAGGCCGAGGGTGCCGCGGGCGCCGAGGCTGGCGCCGCCGGTGCCGAGGGCGCCCAGGCATCGGACGACGACATCGTCGACGCCGAGGTCGTGGACGACGACAACGACGGGAAGAAGTGAGCATGAGCGATTCCGAGAACACCGAGGGCCACGGCCAGTCCGTGCCGGAGGATCCGGAGCAGCCCGCTCAGCACCAGCAGGACGCATCCCAGAACGGGGGGCTCACCGTGGACGACATCCTCGACACCCCCCAGTCCCAGGACGCGGAGTCCGCGGACGCGGCGTCGTCGACCGGCGACGCCGCCCCGGAGGGCGACTCCGAGGCCCAGCGGCTCGCGGACGAGCGGCTCGAGGACCTGCGGCGCCTGCAGGCGGAGTTCGTGAACTACAAGAACCGCACGGTGCGGGAGAAGGACCAGCTGCGGGACTTCGTCTCGGGCGAGCTGGTCTCCGCGCTGCTGCCGGTGCTGGACGACATCGACGCCGCCCGCAAGGCGGGCGACCTCGAGGACGGCCCGTTCGCGGCGATCGCCACCAAGCTCGAGGACGCCCTGGGCAAGAAGGGTCTCACCCGCATCGGTGAGGTGGGGGAGAGCTTCGACCCCAACGTCCACGAAGCCGTGATGCAGCAGCCCACCGACGAGGTGGAGCCAGACCACGTGTCCATGGTGCTGCGTTCGGGCTTCAAGGTGGGCAACCGGGTGGTCCGGGCGGCCCAGGTGGCCGTGGCGGCGCAGCCGTAGAGCACACCAACACCTCGGGGCGGGTCCACATGACGGGACCCGCCCCGAGTCCTACTGAGGAAGATTTCACAGGAAGGAGGCGTCATGGCCAGTCAGGACTGGATCGACAAGGATTTCTACAGCGTCCTGGGCGTCTCCAAGGACGCATCCCCGGAAGACGTCAAGAAGGCGTACCGCAAACTGGCCCGCAAGTACCACCCGGACCAGAACCCGGGGGACGCGGCCGCGGAGAAGAAGTTCAAGGACATCACCGAGGCGAACTCCGTGCTCTCCGACCCGGAGGAGCGTGAGCAGTACGACGCCATCCGGGCCATGGGCTCGGGTGCACGCTTCACGGCCGGTGGGCCCGCGGGCGGCACCGGGGGTGCAGGTTTCGAGGACATCTTCGGGGACCTGTTCAACGGCGGTGGCGGCGGCCGCAGGCGCTACACCACGTCCAGCGGCGGCGGGTTCGAGGACCTGTTCGCGCAGTTCGGCGGTGCCCAGGGTGGGGACACCCGTTTCAGCACCGGTGGTGGCTTCGGCGGCCAGGGTGGTTTCGGCGGCTACCAGGCCCCGCCCACCAAGGGCGAGGACATCCACACGACCACCACCATCCCGCTGCGCTCCGCGTACCACGGCACCACCGTGAAGCTGCGCCGGGGCAACGGGCAGACCACCACGGTGCGCGTGCCCAAGGGCGTGAAGGACGGCCAGCGGCTCAAGATCGCGGGCAAGGGCCACACCGGCCCGGGCGGCAACGGGGACCTGTTCGTGACCGTCAAGGTCAAGGAGCACCCGTTCTTCACCCGGGAAGGCCAGGACGTCCACGTCACGGTCCCGGTGACCGTGAGCGAGGCCGGTCTGGGTGCCACCGTTCAGGTGCCCACCCTGGACGAGGGCCACGTGAACCTCAAGGTCCCGGCGGGCACGTCCTCCGGGCACCGCATGCGCGTGAAGGGCAAGGGATTCACGTCCGGGTCCACCACGGGCAACATGATCGTCACCGTCCAGGTCCAGCTCCCCGCGGATCTCGACGACGCCGCGCAGGAGGCCCTGCGCGAGTTCGCCCGGGCCACGGAGGGCTTCGATCCCCGTGCGTCCCTGAGCGAGGAGGCGGCGGTCTGAGATGCCCATCGACTTCACCCAGCCCGTCTTCGTGATCTCGGTGGCGGCCGAGCTCGCGGACATGCACCCGCAGACGCTGCGACAGTACGACCGCATGGGGCTCGTGACACCGTCCCGCGCCTCCGGCAGGGCACGGCGCTACTCCCAGATGGACGTGCAGAAGCTGCGCCAGATCCAGGAGCTCTCCCAGGAGGGGGTGTCCCTGGAGGGGATCAAGCGCATCATGCAGCTGGAGAACCAGGTGCAGGCGCTGCAGTCCCGGGTCACCGAGCTGAGCGAGGAGCTCGACCGGGAGCGCGAGGCACGGCGCGAGCGGGACATGATCTTCACCGCGGGCTCCGAGGGGGACGTGGTGCGGATCGCCCGCGGCACCCGCCGGGCGCCCCGCAAGGTCTCGCAGGCGCTCATGCTCTACCGCCCGGCCCGGCCGGAGCACGGTGGCCGCGAGACCGCCGCCACTGATGCCCCGTCCGCACGCGGGACGAAGCGCAGCCGCAGCGCGTCCTGAGTGGAGCGAGGTGCCACGGCACGACGGAACCCCGCACCACGAGCTGGTGCGGGGTTCCTGCGCATCTGCCCACTCCGTGGCATCCCGGGCGGAGGGTCACGGGGTCACATCCGTGGTCTCAGCGGCCGAACCGCCCGGGTCGGCATTCTTCTCGCCGCCGGGTCAGCGACGCCGGTAGGTCAGGTCCCGGGGGACGCGCCCGGCCTCGGTGGCCTTGCGCTCGAAGCTCGTGAGGATCCGGCCGTCCCAGCGCGGTGCCCACCCGGTGTCGGGGTGCTCGTCGTCCGCGGCCGGGCCGGGGTGGACGTTCTCGAACTCGGCCTCTGCGGCGTCCAGGACCTCGCGCATGACCACGGCGTACTCCTGCCAGTCCGTGGCCAGCCGCCACAGTCCGCCCGGTTCGAGCACGCGCGCGGCGAGCTCCGCGAAACCGGGGGAGACCAGGCGGCGCTTGTGGTGGCGGGTCTTGTGCCACGGGTCCGGGAAGAACACCCACAGCTCGCGGACCGATGCCGGTTCGAGCATGTGCTCCAGGACCTCGGGGGCATTGGCCTGCGCCACACGCACGTTGGTCACCCCCGCCTGGGCGGCCTTCATGAGCAGGTCCGCCACGCCGGGCTTGTAGACCTCCACGGCCAGGTGGTCCAGCTCCGGGTGCGCGGCGGCGTGCGCGACGATCGCCTCACCCAGCCCCGAGCCGATCTCCACCACGAGCGGTGCCGTCCGTCCGAAGACCGCCTCGTGGTCGAGCCGGTAGGAGGGATCCACGGAGGTGTCGGTCATGACGCGGGGAATGTCCAGGACCCACTCACCGGCGTGCTCGTCCCACGACTTCTGGCGCTTGGGGGAGAGCCGGTCGCCGCGGCGCACGAAGGAGTACGGCTGGCGGTGGAAGGCCGCGGGCGTGGCGGTGCCCTCGGGAGCGTCGGCGGGGGAGGCCGGCAGGGCGGCGTCGTTCTGGGGAGCCTGGGGTGTCTGGTCGCTGGATTCCATCGAGGAACATCCTAGGCGGGCCGTCACGGGAGGTCACGGCGTGGCGGGCGGACCCTACGATGGAGGGCCACCCGCCACCCGCGCCGCGCAGGAGAACCGCATGCCCCAGGACCACGAGCCGCACGCCTCCGCGCCCGGCAGGCCCGGGGCCGTCCGCAGCCGGCTGGGGCTGCCGCCGCGCTGGGACCGGATCGCGCTCGTGGGCTCGCTGGGTGTGCTCTCGGCGGTGAGCCCCATGGCCACGGACATGTACCTCGCGTCCATGCCGGAGATGGCGCAGTGGTTCGGCACGCCCGTGAGCCTGGTCCAGCTGAGTCTGACCGCCTACATGGTGGGCATGGCGGGCGGGCAGTTCCTGCTCGGCCCGCTCTCGGACGTGGTGGGGCGCCACCGGCTGATGGTGGCCGGCAACCTGGTGTTCCTGCTGTCGTCGGTGGGGATCATCCTGGCGCCGGGAATCGGGGTGGTGCTCGCGCTGCGGCTGCTGCAGGGGATCTCCGGGGCGGCCGGTGTGGTGATCGCCCGCGCGGTGGTCTCGGACATCGCCCGCGGACACCGGGCCGCACAGATGTACTCCGTGCTCTCGCTCATCACCTCCCTGGCGCCCGTGGTGGCCCCGCTCGCGGGAGGGGTGATCGCCACCGTGGCGGACTGGCGCACCGCCTTCGCGGTGCTCGCGGTCTTCGGGGCGGTGATGCTCGCGTGCTCGGTGCTCGTGATCCCGGAGACGCTGCCGCGTCACGCGCGCGCCGCGGGAGGGGTGGGGCGGATCCTGCGCAA